>CAZHPP010000077.1:0-11531 GCA_964534535.1 uncultured Victivallales bacterium
TGAATTCGGGGGTCATGGCCTCCTTGAAGCAGACGGCCTTGGCCGCGATCACGTGCTCGAGCGGGCCGCCCTGAAGCCCCGGGAACACCTTGCTGTTGATCGCCTTGATGTATTTCTCCCTGCAGAGGATGAGTCCGCCGCGGGGGCCGCGGAGGGTCTTGTGCGTGGTGGTGGAAACAACGTCGCAGTACGGAACCGGCGACGGATGGAGTCCGGCGGCGACCAGTCCGGCGATGTGCGCCATGTCCACGAACAGGAAGGCGTTGGCCTTGTCTGCGATCTGGCGGAGGCGCGGGAAGTCGATGATTCTCGGATAGGCGCTGGCGCCGGCCAGGATCATGCGGGGCTTGTGTTCCATGGCGAGCTTTTCGATCTCGTCGTAGTCGATCATCTCGGTTTCAGGGGAGACGCCGTAGGGGACAATGTTGAAGAGCTTGCCCGAGAAGTTCAGCGGATGTCCGTGCGTGAGGTGTCCGCCGTGGTCGAGGCTCATGGAAAGGACGGTGTCGCCGGGGTTCAGCAGGGCGAAGTAGACGGCCATGTTGGCCTGGCTTCCGGCATGGGGCTGGACGTTTGCGGCCTCGGCTCCGAAGAGCTGGCAGGCGCGGTCGATTGCGATCTGCTCGACCTTGTCGATGTTCCAGCAGCCGCCGTAGTAGCGCTTGCCCGGATAGCCTTCGGCGTACTTGTTGGTGAGCACGCTGCCCTGGGCGGCGCGGACGGCCGTGGAGGTGAAGTTTTCGCTGGCGATGAGTTCGATTCCCTCGTCCTGGCGCCGGGCCTCGGCGTCGATCCACTGCGTGATTTCGGGATCGGCGAAGCGGAGCGCGGCGATGTCGTCGTAGGTCTTCTGTTCGGCCTTGGCGAGACGGCGCTCATGGCGTCCGCCTGTGAACTTCGAGTTCAGCCAGATTTCGATAATCTTGAAGACGAGTTCCTTGGAAATGTAGTCGGCCGGGATCACGAGCACGTTGGCGGCGTTGTGTTCGCGGCAGGCCTTTGCGATCTTCTCGTTGAAGCAGACGGCGGCACGGACGTTGTGGAAGCGGTTTGCGGTGATGCCCATTCCCACGCCGGAGCGGCAGAGGAGGATGCCTTTTTCGAGCTTGCCCGTGGAGACGGCGCGGCCGAGTTCGGCGCCGAAGTCGCTGTAATCGTCTTCGGGGTCGAGGTGATCGGGACCGAAGTCCCGGACGGTCATGCCCTTGGCCTGGAGGGCGGAGGTGATTTCTTTCTTAAGTTCGAATCCGCCGTGGTCGGAGGCGATTCCGATGGCTTTGTCGTTCGTGTTCCATTCCGTGATCGGCTTCATGCAGAAAATCCTTTCCTGGTTGAAAGAGTATTGAAAAACATAATATATCACCGAAAGCGGAAATTTCACGCGCGCGCGGAAAAAAATTTATCCGATGCGCTTCAGACGCCGCGGAAACGCTCGCGCAGAGTCCCGCAGACCGCGGAATAACGGCAGGCCGCGCACTTCTCAAGTCCGGGCGACGGAATGAAATCGGCCAGGTTCACGCTGCCGTCGTTTTCCAGCGCACGCATTTCGGCGGAGGTTTCGGCAATCCCGCGTTCGGCGCGGAGAGGATCGCCTTCCTCGCGGCGCTCGCACCAGTCGCCGCGGTCGTCCTTCGCCAGAAAATAGGAGACGGCAGGCCCATGCTCCGGGCGTCCGGAAACGGCCAGCGCGAACAGGTCGGCCGAAGCGGATTCATGTTCCGGAACGTGTTCCGAAAAAGAAACGGAAAGCGAACACGCAAATCCCGGTTCCCGCCAGACGATTCCGGGCTCCCGCCATACCGTCACGCCGCCGCTTTCAAAGGAGGAAAGCCCGGCACTGTTGAAGGAAGTCGGTGTCTGGACCGCGGCAAGAATCTTGGAAGTGTCGGAGGCCAGGAACGCGCGGACCGCCGGAACAGCGGCGGCAGCAAACCGCGTGCCAGCATCCGCCAAACCGTCAGGAGAGGACGCATCCAGAACTTCCGCCCGGCGCTTCAGCAGGGCGTTCAGACGCCCGCAGAGCATCCGGAAGCGGATTCCGGCCGGAGCGTTCCGCAGGGCGTTCAGCGCATCGCAGAACAGCTCGCGGCACCAGATGGAACGGCGCAGGTTTTCCGAAAGCTCCTTCTTGGCGGCCCACGCCTCCCGGATCAGCGGATCGGCATAGGAATCCCAGCCGCCCTGCGTCAGATAGTATTGGAAAAAGTATGCGAGACGGCATTCGGCGAACAGCCGCGCCCTGGAAAGCGACCACGAAAATTCCGGAGCCGGAACGATGAACGACGCTTCGGCGGCATTCATCTCCTCCAGCCGGAAATCCCTCATCAGAGGAATTCCGGCGGCAGGAAGTAGAGACGGCCCGCGGGAAGTTCGAGCGCCCTTGCGCCGGGCACGGAAACCTTGAGCTGTCCGGCTTCGGCCCTGCTTTCAAGCAGGAGGTCGAGAATCGAAAAATTGCGTTTGTAGCGGACGGGGTTCAGGGAATCCTTGGGGGATTTGGAAAGTTTTTCGACCATGGCGATGGCTTCCGGCATTTTCCCGATGGAGTCGATCATGCCGTATTCCAGGGCTTTCCTTCCGCTGTAGACGCGGCCGTCGCCAATGGGCGTTCCCTTGATTTTTTCGACGGGAATCCTGCGGCTTTCGGAAACGAGCTTGACGAATTCGCCGTAGGTTTCATCGATGAGTTCCTGAACGAGTTTGCGTTCGGGTTCGGTGCGGCGGCGCGCGGGGTTGAGCATATCCTTCATGGGACCGGATTTGTAGACCTCGCTCTGGACTCCGACCTTCTCCAGAAGTCCGGAATAATTGTAGGCGTTCATGATGACGCCGATGCTGCCGGTGAGGGTGAGCTTCCCGGCGATGATCCTGTCGCAGCCCGCGGCGACGTAATACCCGCCGCTGGCGGCCACGGAGTTCATCAGCGCCACGACGGGCTTGCCGGTGGTGCGGCGGACTTCGCGGATCTTCGTGTAGATGTCGTCGGCTGCAGTGACTTCGCCGCCCGGGGTGTCCAGGCTGATGATGATGCCTTTGACCCGGGAATCGTCGGCAGCCTTGTCGAGCTGATCGCAGATCACGTCGGAATAAGCGGCTTCACCGGAGAATCCGGAACCGGAAAGGATGATTCCCCCGACCTCGATCACGGCGATCTTGCCGTTTTTGGAACTCCACGGGGCCTTGGAGGAGACGGAAGGAAGTTTTTCCTCCCGGATGGAGGAGCCGGAACCGTCGTTTTTCGCGGCATGGTAAATCCCCGCGGCGAAGAACGCGAGAAGCGTCAGGGCGGCGAGGGCGGCAATCACGATTCCGGCGATGCATCCGCAGCGGAAACATCCGCCTTTCTTCTTCGGCGGCGGGGGCGGCGGCGGAATGACGGTGCGCTTCGGGGCCGGAGCGGCTTCTGGAGTTTTTTCCGGAGGAGGAAGAACAGTGTTTTCCGAAACCGGTTTTTCCGGTGCGGGGGATGGAGCTTCAGACTGCGGAAGAGGCGTTTCCATCAATGAAATTTCCTTTCATTCAAGAGGAGCGACAGTGATTTGAGAAAGAATTTTTTCCGCCGTTTCAGGTTCGAAAAGGGCGGGCGAATCGGTCAGACATCCGGCGCTGGCCGCGGCCAGTCCGGAAGCGAAGGCTTTCGCGGGGGGCGTGCCGGAAAGCCATTCGGAAAAGAACACGCCGGAACAGGTGTCGCCCGCGCCGATCGGATTCACCACATGTTCCAGCTTCGGGAGCGTGAATTCGAGCAGAGGTTCGCCGCGGACGGCCATCAGCGCGCGGGAAGGGCCGTCGGTCACGGCCAGAATTTCCAGCGGATGCTGTTCCATGACGGTTTTCATGCCGCGCGCAAAATCGCCTTCTCCGGAAAGCGCGGCCAGTTCGGAACGGTTGATCTTCAGCACGATTCCGGGATGGTCCAGGGTGCTGCCGAGATTCTGATAGGCGTCCAGAAACACCTTCTTCCCGTTTTCGGCGGCAAACTCCACGATCTCCTCCATGAAGGAGGGCGGAACTCCGGGCGGAAACGTTCCGCAGACCGCCAGCGCGCAGGCCCTTCCGACGAGCTCCACATGCGCCATGGAAACCATTTTCGCATATTCCTCCGGAGAGATTTCCCCGGAAGGTTCGATGATTTCGGTGGCAGTTCCGGAAGCGGCGCAGAGCAGCGTGGTGCATGTGCGGGTATTCTTCGCGCACGGAACGACGGCAATTTCCAGGCGTTCAGAATCGGAAAGCCTTCCGACTTCGGCGCCCGTTTCCCCGCCGAGGAACTCCAGCACAACGGTGCGCATGCCTCCATGAATTCTCACGGCGCGCGCGAAATTGGTGCCCTTGCCCGCCGCGGTGCGCTTCACATACTTTGCACGGTTGACGGCGGCAAGTTCGAGCTTTTCCAGAAAAACGATCTTCTGCAGCGCCGGATTCAGTCCGACGGCAAGAATAGTGTCATTCATGGATTTTCTCCGCCTCCTTGTTCAAAACGAAACGTTGACGTCGCCGGAAAGCGTGCGGGGCGGCGGCACAATCAGATAACCGCGGGGCTTGGAGAAGTCCGGGATATCCCATGACTTGAGCATGAGCGGATCAGTGGCCGGCCCCCATGGATTCAGGTCGATCAGGATGATCTTCTTCGCCGAGGTGATGTAAATGTCGGCGACAATGTCCTTCGCCGGGAAATCGGACGCATGGTCGAGGACGAATCTCTGCGCAAGGCCCCAGTAAAGCTCCGAGCGTCCGACCAGACGCCGGAAATGCCGGACCAGGAACCGCTGGCTCATCGCATAGGCCTTGCCGTCATGGATGAACAGACGGAATTCGCGCGGGATGTCAAACACGCGGAAGTGGCGGACGCAGATTTCGGAAACAAGGCCCTTTGCGGCGAGGGAACGTACCTTTCCGCTCTGGGCCAGGCTGGCCCAGGCGCTCTTTGCGGAAACCACGGCGCCGCGCTTGGAAGAAAGATACCGCGGCGAATCGGTGGGCGCGCAGAAGTCGGTGGAAACGAATCTTCTTCCGCCGGGAAGATGCTTCATGGCCCAGGCAATGCGGTCGATGGCAGGCTGAACGCGTCCGCCTTCGGCGATGCCTTCCGCAAGAGCCTTGAGTTCGTCTTCCCTGACGGGGACGAACAGTGCGGGGAGCATGCAGTCGGGAAACGCCTTCTGGCAGTTCTGGACTCTGAGACGATCGTCGTATTCGTTCATTTCCGCATGTTTCCTTTCAAAAAATGATCAGTAGAAGTCGTCGGAATCGTCGTCCCGGCGCGGATCGGGCGGAGGCGGCGGATAGAGGGTGCGTCTGACCTTCCGGAAGGCGGCCAGATGATAGATGAAGAAGACGATGAAGAACACCGTCTGGAACCCGGGGAACGGCAGCATGAACGTCCAGAAGATCAGGGAAATAATCAGGGCCGGGAACGTAGAGTAAAGCATGATCGTGAGCGTGTTCGCAAACGTGGGCTTGTCCTGCCCCTTGGGACGCCACAGCTGCTGGGCTCCGGCGAAGATGAACACCGTCATGAGCGAAAGCAGGAACATTCCGAACGCCAGAGAAAAGAAGAACATTGCCCAGAGCGCAAAGAGGATTTCCGGCTCGAGTTCGGCAAAGGTGATGGAAGCTCCGCTGGAATATCCGGGATAGCGGAGACGGGAGAACCCCAGCCTGTGAAGTTCCGTCCGGAGATTCTCGGCCCGGACCCGCTGGTAGACGGGCGTGCCGAACGGACCGGCGGAATCGCCGATCTTCAAATTGAAGGCCTGCGGACACGGCAGTTCGAAAAGCAGACAGGATTCCGGATCGCCGTCGGGACGCATCCAGAAGTAGAAGCCGCCCGGGGTCCAGAAGATTCCATACTGCTGTTCCCAGTCGCCGAAACGGTCGAGCGACTTGAGCGAACCGGCGGTCAGATAGTCGAGCCGCATCTGCTTCGTGAGAATGAACACGCGGGGGACGTCGGGATTGTTTTCGGGAAGAATTCCCTTGAAGGAGACATTGATCCCACCGAAATACTCCTGGAGCTGGGAAAGGCAGAACCCGATTCTTCCGTCGATCAGGAAACAGCGGGCGGTCGAGGCGGCAAAAGCCAGGACCGCACACATGACGGCCAGATGCAGCAGGGCGCGCCACGGTGAACGCTTCATGAGTTCGGGCATGGCGGAAACGCCGCTGCAGACGGAAAAAACGGTTCTCAGGAATGTCATCATGATGGGTCGGCAATCCTCCGGAGGCGATAGGCAGTGTGTCTGGTTTTCCGCAGAATTCCATCAATGCCGGAACGGATCAGCGCGAGATTTTCGTCGTCGAGCCGCTGGGCGAAGACAATGCCGTCGAGGTGATCGTATTCGTGCTGGATGGCGCGGGCCAGGAATCCGCCGCATTCGAGATCAATGGGTCGGCCGTCGATCAGCCGGGCTTTGATCCGGATGGAGACGGGGCGCTCGACCCGGGCATAAAGTTTCGGGAGGCTGAGGCAGCCTTCCTCGCGGAATTCGCGGACAGGGCTGCGGAAAGTGATTTCAGGATTGACGAGCGCCAGCGGCATCAGCGGCAGGAGCTCCCGTTCCCCCGGCGAGCCGGAGGTCAGGACGGCGGCGCTGTCCTCGTCGGGATAATCCACCCCGAGCACGAACATCCGGAGCAGAAGTCCGACCTGCGGAGCGGCAAGGCCGCAGCCGTCGGCCTTGTACATGGTGGCAATCATGCGTTCCGCAAGGACGGAGATTTCCTCCGTGATTTCGGGGACGGGCTTTGCCGTCTGCTCGAGAACGGAATCGCCGATCATGCGGATCGGCAGAGTTTTTGCGCTCCTTCCGAACATTTCAGGTCCTCAGTTGAGCGGCTGAGCGAGAGCGCGGCGGATTCGTTCCGCCGACTCCTTCATGCCGATGATTTCAATTGTTTCGAAAATTCCCGCTCCGACCGTCACGCCCGTCACGCCGATGCGCAGCGGCTGGTTCAGCGAGCCGGGCTTCATCCCGGCCTTTTCGCCGCACGCGAGGACGAGCTTTTCCAGTTCCGCCGCAGGGGTTCCGGGAGCCGCCTGCGCCAGGGAATCCGCCGCCGCTTCCGCGGCTTTGCGTACAGTATCATCGGAAAGGAATTTTTTCAATGCCTTCGGATCGAATTTGAGAGTCTCCGGCGAAGCAAAGAAATAATCCCAGCCGGAAACGTCCGCAAACGTCTTCAGACGCGAGTGCATGAAGTCCGCAACCTTGCGGTAAAGCGGATGGTTCTTCCATGCCGCGGGGGCGAATTCGCCGACGTGCGCCAGATACTCTTCCTCCGGAAGCTCCGCAATGTAATGCGCGTTCATGCTGGTGAGCTTGTGGATGTCGAACTGGGCGGGGGAACGCAGGGCGCGTTCGATGGTGAACGCCTCGATCAGCTCCTGACGGGTCATCTTTTCGCGGTTGTCGCCCGGAGACCAGCCCAAAAGCGAAAGATAGTTGAAGAGGGCGTCCGGAAGGAATCCCTTGCTGCGGAAATCGCCCACAAAGGCGTCGCCGTCGCGCTTGCTGTACGGCTTGCCCTGCTGGTTCACGATCATGGGCAGATGCGCGTATTTCGGAATGGGTGCGCCCAGAAGCTTGAAGAGGAACAGGTGGCGGAAGGTGTTCTCCACATGGTCGTCGCCGCGGACGATGTGGGTGACGCCCTGCGTGATGTCGTCATAGACGTTGGCCAGGTGGAAGACGGGGCTGCCGTCGCTGCGGACGATGATGAAGTCCTTCATGCTGTCGAGCGGCTTGGCCATTCTTCCCTTGACGAGGTCGTCGTAGAAGACCAGGCGGCGGACGAAGCGGAGTTTCGCGGCGTGGGGGACGGTCACGTTCTTTGCGGGGTCCGCGGAAAGGGCGGAAACGTCCAGACGGTAGATCACGGTTCCGGAGGCGTCGAGGATTTCGAGGTTTTTGAATCCGGCGAGCGTGACGGCGTTGTCGGCGAGCTTGCCCTTGGGCGTGACGGTCTTGAAGGAGAGTCCGCGGAGGCTCACGATCACTTCGGAATCGGGCGCAACGGCCGTTTCCGCCGGATTTTCCGGAGCCTGTTCGATGAACTCGAATCCGTCGCAGTCGTAGGGCAGCTTGAAGATGAGCGGGGATTTTTCGGCGGCGGGATCCAGACGGTAGGCATTGCCGGAGTCCAGAAGTTTTTTGGCGGCTTCGAGGTGTTTCGGGCTCTGTGTGGTCTGATAAAGGATCGGCTCGTCATAGTCGAGCCCGAGCCATTTCATGCATTCGAGAAGGGTGTCGATGGCGGCCCTGGTGGAGCGTTCGAGATCGGTGTCCTCGATCCGGAGGAGGAAGGTTCCCTTATTGTGGCGGGTGGCCAGCCAGTTGAAGATGGCCGTGCGGATATTGCCGATATGCACCTGGCCGGTCGGGGAGGGTGCGAACCGTGCTCTGAAACTCATGCTGCTAGCTCCTTAAAAAACTCTGCCGGGAAGCGGGTGGAACCGGCTTTCCGGCAAAGGGTTGAAATTTTTCAAAAGATGCGGAAACGGTCCGGCATCAGCGCATGTTGATGGCGGCGTCGAGCTGAGCCTTGGCGTTCGCCATCTGGACAACGGAGGAGACCAGGTTGCTTTCGGCGGTGACCAGGTCGCGCTGGGCTTCGTTCATGCGGGTGAGCTCGGCGCTTCCGGCCTTGTACTCCTCTTCCACGAGGTCACGCGTCTGCTTGGTCAGGTCGTAGGTCTTCTGATAAAGCTTGGTCTGCTTGATGCTCGTGATGTAGTTGTCGTAGGCGGTGCGGACGTCCGTGATGACGGAAATCCACTGTTCGGCGAGCGCGAAGTCGGCCTGGATCATCTGGGACTGGGCCTGGCGCGCGGCAAAGTAGGTGGCGCCGCCGGCGAACAGGTTCCACTGTCCGGTGATTCCGTAGGAGAACCCGCCGATTCCGCGGTCCTGACTCCAGTTGTAGTCGCCGTTGTACATGGTGTGCTCCTGCGTATAGGTGAGCGCATAGTTGGCCGTGAACGAGGGGCCGAACGCCGCGATGCTGGACCAGAAGGAATATTTGGCGGCTTCGAGCGAATGGCGGTAGGCCTTCAGGTCGGGCCGGTTCGCAAGCGCGGTGTCAAGATAGACCGCGACGTCCGCAAGGACGTCGTTGTCCTCGGTCGGCATGGTCGGGAACTTGACGGAGCTGGGAATGGTGCCTTCGGTGAGGCCGAGAAGTCCGGCCAGGACGTACTTGTTCGTGTTGTAGCTGTATTCGGCGTTGATGAGGGAGCTTTCGCCGTTGTTGTAGCGGATCTTGAAGTTGAGCACGTCGCTGAGGGGGACGGCGCCGGCTTCGAACTTGAGCTGTGTATCCTTGAGGAGGTCGGCGCTGTAGTCCATGTCGGCCTGGGCGATGCGCATCTGGGCGGCGGCGAGCATGACGTTGTTGTAGGCGTATGCCACGGAACGGAGCAGCAGGCGGCGGGCATCGTCTTCCAGCGCTTCGCTCTGGCGGTACTGGGCGCGCGCGGCGAGAAGGTTCATCTCACGCTGGAGGGAGTCGAAGAGCAGGAGCTGGCCGCTGAGGGAAGGCTGGACCGACCAGTTGTTGTAGTCGTATTTCGGAACGCTGGAGGCGTCGTTCGGATTGGAGGCCTTGGCATGGTACATCTGGGAAAAGTTCTGTCCGATCGTGGCGCCGGCGTTCAGAGTCGGGAAATATGTGGAGAAGCTCTGATAGTATCTGGCCCTGGCCTGTGCGATCGCGAAATATTTCGTGCGGAAGCCGGGGTTGTTGGTAACGGCGAGGTTCTGCGCGTCGTCGAGCGTGAGGATGGTTGTTCCGGACGGCAGGAGGGTCTGGTCCTTTTTCGGAATGTCCTTATAGAAGGACTTGCTGACTGCCTCCGGCGGATCTTCATACGTGGCGCAGCCCGCCAGCAGAGCAGCGGTCAGAAAGAAAAAAAGTTTGCTTTTCATGATTGAGCAGCCGTTTACTTTGTTAAATTGTTGGCCGTGGAGGATTCCGGTGAATTCAGCACAGCAGTTCGTGACGGATAAAATACACCCTCAAATGCGTTTGTGCAAATTTTTTCCGGACATTTTTTCGCATTTTCAGTTGAGAAAGCTGGGATATCCCGCGGTCAGCCGGCCAGCCGGAAAGAATCGGCGGCGCGTTCGGGTTCGGCGGGAACGGGGCCGCTGCCGGGCACCACCAGCAGAATCACCCAGACAGTGCGTCCGCGCTTGACCACGATCTGAAGGCATCTCTGCGTGCCGCGGCGGCTGTTCTGCTCGAAAGCGAGTTTGCATGCGCTGGCGCCTTCATAGGAACAGGGCAGCTCGCGGACACCGGTTCTGATCTTCTGGCGCATGGCGGCCAGCATGACCTGCTTGAACGCATTGAAATTCTTGTCGGTGACGAGTGCCCCGATCAGAAGTTTCGCACCGTCCGGACCTTCCGCAAGAAGACCGGCCGGCACTTTCGGCTTGTCCACCGTTTCCGAACGCCATCCCTTCGGAAGGTCGACCGTGAACGAATACGCGCCCTGTCCGAAGGTCCGGATCTCCGCGGAAACGCCGAGACAGAAAATCAGAAGCAGCAGTGCAAGGGGGGATTTCATGATTCAGTGTTTTGCTTTCTTTCTTGCGGCGCGGTTGACGGCAATACGGAGCGCGGCCTTCAGACTGCCGGAATCCGCAAGGCCCTTCCACGCAATGTCAAATGCGGTCCCGTGGTCCACGCTCGTGCGGATGATCGGCAGACCGAGCGTCGAGTTCACTCCGCGGTCGAAGGCCAGCATCTTGAAGGGAATGTGCCCCTGGTCGTGATACATGGCCACGATTCCGTCGAACTGATTCCGGATCCGCTCCACGAACAGCGTGTCCGAAGGATACGGTCCGGAAACGTTCATGCCGGATTTTTTCAGTTCGGCGACGGCGGGTTTCACGACTTCTTCGTCCTCGCGGCCCATGTTGCCGTTTTCCCCCGCATGGGGATTCAGCCCTGCGACCGCAATCGCAGGCGATTCGATTCCGTCGGCTTTCGCCGCATCCTCCAGCAGACGCGCCACATGGATGATCCGCTCCCGCGTGACGGCGCGGGAAACTTCGGCGAGCGCGATATGGGTCGTGGCAAAAACCACGCGGAGATTTCCGGCGGACTGCATCATGGCGAAATCTCTGCATCCGCAGAGTTCCGCCGCGAGTTCGGTGTGGCCGGTGAACGGAATTCCGCACGCATTGACGGCGGCCTTGTTGATCGGACACGTGACGACGGCATCCGCTTTCCCGGCCAGGACGGCGCGGACAGCGGCGGTAAAAGATTCGCAGGCGGCTTTCCCCGCACGCGGGTCAAGCACGCCAGGATTCAGCATGGAAAGAGTAAATTCCGGAGCGCCGTCGACACAGTCAGGCACTTTTCCCGGGGCGAAGCGCCGTGCCGCTTCCCGCAGCACGCACTCCGGCCCGTAAAAAACCGGACGGCAAAGTCCGGCGGTTTCCGGATCGTTCAGAAGCCGGACGGCCAGCTCAGGGCCGACTCCGTTCGGATCGCCCGCGGATACGGCGATCACCGGCCGTTCG
>CAZHPP010000078.1:0-11504 GCA_964534535.1 uncultured Victivallales bacterium
CATTCGTCTCAGTTCCGGCAGGCGGGGAACCCCCGTTCATCAAAAAGGAAATTGATTCATGAGTTCATCACAAGCCGCTTTCTCCGGGCGTGAACGCCCCACACTGACCATTCAGGAAGGCTACGGCCTGAGCCGCGACATTGTCCTGGACCGGGAACGCACGGTCATCGGACGCGATCTCGACTGCGATGTCAAGCTCCAGGACCGCAACGTTTCCCGCCACCACGCCGCAATCGTGTTCGACCCGGGGCTCCGCGGCTGTGTGATCGAAGACCTCAACAGCGCCAACGGCACGTTCGTCAACAGCGTGCCCGTCGCAAAACAGCAGGAAATCAAGCATCTCGACGTGATCCAGATCGGCGGAGTCATGATGGTCTTCAACGATCCGGGATGCTATTCGCTTTCCGGCGACTCCTCCGCGAACTTCACCGCTCCGGAACAGGTCAGCTTCAACTTTGACTTCCTCTCCTCCGTCATCAGGCGGCTGGAACAGAACATCTCCATCGTCTTCAAGGGCAAGCCGGACGTCGTCCGCGACCTGATCGTATGTCTGTTTGCGGACGGACACCTTCTTCTGGAGGACGCTCCCGGCGTGGGCAAGAGCATTCTCGCCCAGACGCTCGCCAAGTCCATTCAGGCGCAGTACCGCAGAATCCAGTTTACTCCGGACATGCTGCCTTCGGACATTACCGGGATGAACGTCTACGACAGCAGCACGGGGAGCTTCCGGTTCATGCCGGGCCCGATCTTCGGAAACGTGGTCCTGGCCGACGAGATCAACCGGACCACGCCGCGCACGCAGTCGAGCCTGCTCGAATGCATGTCCGAGTCGGTCGTCACGATCGACGGCAAGGGGCACGTCCTGCCGAAGCCGTTCTTCGTGATCGCCACGCAGAACCCGGAGGACTATCACGGGACTTATCCGCTGCCGGAACCCCAGCTCGACCGTTTCCTGATGCGTCTCCATATCGGCTATCCCGGCCATGATGCGGAAAAGGAGATCCTGATTTCACAGTCGTCGGCCCAGCCGCTGAGCCGGATTTCCTACGTGATCAAGGGCACGGACGTGGTGCACTGCCAGGCGCTGGTGCGCGGAGTCCGCGTGACGGATTCGATCCGCGACTACATTGTGAATCTTGCGGAAAAGACCCGGGAGCATCCCGCCCTGACCAACGGCGTGAGCCCGCGCGCCTCCCTCGCCCTCATGCGGACGGCCCAGAGTCTGGCGGCGTACCGCGGCCGCGACTTCGTGACTCCGCGGGAGGTGCGGGACATGGTGCTGAACGTCTGGAGCCACCGCATGCGGCTCAAGCTCCGCCAGCAGGCCGAATGGAAAAGCGTGGAAAACGTCCTTGCCTCCATTCTGGAATCTGTTCCCCTCGCCAATGAGGAAGATCCGAAATGAGGTCGTCTCCGATAGCGGTTCCCACCGCGAACGGATGGCTGTTCCTGCTTGCGGCGCTTGCGGCTTCGGCCGTGGCGGTCGTGAACGTGGGGCTCGCGACGGCGCTTGCGGCCTCCCTGCTTTCCGGATTTGTGCTTTCCAGCTTTCTTCTGGCGCAGTGTTCCATGTTCCATTATTCCGTGAAGCGCGAACGCTCCTTCGGGGGCGTCTGCCGGGAACTGATGGCGCTCCCCGTCACGGTCGAAAACAGGACCCCGTTCTGCCGGATGCCCGCCGTGCTCGCGGAGGAGTGCCCCTTCGCTTCGGGGAAGCGGATCCTGTGGACCGTTCCGCCGCTTCCGCCGCACGGGAAAGTAACGCTGGACCGGACCGTATGCGCCGTGCGCCGCGGCAGTTTCACCCTGCGGGACCTCTGTCTCCGCACGGGCGACCCGGCCGGACTCTTCCGGAAGGTCCGCAGGTATTCGATCCCGGACGAGGTTACAATTATTCCCGGATCGGTTCCTCTTTCCTCGCTGGCGCCCGTCTTCAGCCGGAAGGTGCTCCCCGGAACCGAGGGCCGTCCGCTCGAACATGCCGGAAGCGGATACGAATTCTTCGGCGTCAGGCCGTACCGTCACGGCGACGAAATGCGGTTCATCCACTGGCGGGCCACGGCGCGCACGGGCCAGCTCATGGTCCGGGAGCTGGAGGCCAACACCGTCGACCGCGCCGCAATCGTGCTGGACACGTTTTCAAAGTCCGTCGGCACCGATCCGGAGGAAAACAATTTCGAGGCGCTGATTTCCGCCGCGCTTTCCATCACGCTTTGCCTGAGCCGCACCGCGTGCCGTCTTTCGTTCGTCACAGTCGTGGATGACGAGCCTGTCTCATTGAACGGGGATTCCGCCGGCATCAGGGGCGGAATCACCGATCTTCTCACGGGGCTGCGTCCTTCCGGAATCGCACCGGAGAACCTGCTGGAATCCGTCATGGAGGACGTCGAGCCGGAAAGCCTGCTTTATGTCCTTGCCATGACGCAGAGCGAGAAACTGCTTTCGCTGTGCGACCTTCTGTTCGAACAGGGGATGCATGTGCGGCTGCTGCTGGCGCCGAAGATCAACTTCCCGCTGGTCCGTCCGAATGAAAACCGGTACTGCAGGATGTCCTGGACGAAGATCGACCCCTCCCACGCGGTGAAGCCGCGCGTGATGGCGTTCGATTCGCGTCTGGCGGACCTGCTGAGGGAGTGAGGCCCGCCATGCTGAAATTCCTTCCGCACGCGTTCCGCCCGGATCATGAAGTCCGGCGCGCCTATGAAGCCGTGGACAGGGTTCCGGAACACAGTCCGCTGCATCCGGTCTATGCGCTGTTTCTGTTCTGCTGCATCACTTCGGTGCTGTGGCAGCACAGCGATCCGGTGCTTACATGCTGGGTGCTCGGAGCGATTCCCGTCCTGGCCGCGCTGGCCTACGTGCCCTACCGCTGGTTCGGAACCCTTCTGCGGTATGCCCTCAAAACCGGAATCTTCATCTTCGCCCTCGGCTGGATGTATTACCGGTTCCGTCATGAATTCATGTTCGACCAGGTCTGCGTGGAAGTTCTCTGCATTGTGACTCTGACGTTCCTGACGGGCGGCGCAAAGAAGGATTACGGCTATCTGACGTTTTCGGGCGTTTTTCTGCTGATTTACGGGGCGCTTCTGCCGCGGGTCCTGTTTCTGGCGGTTCTTCCGTGTGCGTTCCTGCTGCTGGCGCTGATTCTCTTTACGACGCGTTCCCGGAGCCTGGCCAATGCGCCGACCGCAAAACTTTCCGAACCGTTTTCCTTCCGGTCGGTGCTTCCGGCCGTTCTGCTTCAGCTTCTGGCGGCGGGTGTGCTGTTCTGGTGGGTGTTCGGGCTCCTGCCTCTTTCCCCCACGACGTCGCGCGGCATCTTCGAAGTCGATTTCTACACCGACAAGGAAAATATGATTCCTCCCGATACGGGAAACTGGATCAACCGCATGAAAAAAACAGTTTCCTCGCCGAAGGCAGAAAAAACCGTCAAAGGCTCCGGGAAGCCCGATGTGCTCGACCATTCCGGAACGCCGATTGATGCCATCGGCTCGAAAAACCGGGCGGACGGCGAGGGCGGCGGCAGCGCCCCTCCGGGCGAGGACCTGATCTTCCGCGTCAAGTCTCCGGTCAAACTGTATCATCTGGCCAGACTCTATGATGCTTACAATGGTTCCGTCTGGAGTGTTTCCCCGAAGGCGTTCAGCCTTTATGCGCTGACTCCCGCGGGGGTCCGTACGGCGGAGGTCATCAGCCTTTATTCCATTGAGAAATGGATTTCCCCGCATGTGTTCGGACCCTGGCAGACGATGGAATTTTCCGTTTCCGGCGCCGACACCGGTCTAAGCGCAGACCGGCCCTCCCCGAAGGTCCTGACGGCCGGCGGAAACATGCCGCCCCTTCCGTTCAAGTACAAGACAACTTCGCGGCTGGTTCTGCCGGAACAGGAAAGTTTCCGGGCCGGCGCGGATTCGCTCGTCATTTCCCCCCCGCTTTCAAAACCGGCGGTTCGACTGATGCTCCGCGGCTCCATGACTCTCCACAGGGCTCCGGAACGCCGGACTGTCCGGGGCGCCGGCTTTCATGGGCACCCGCTTCTCCTGACCGAAACCGTCACCCACTTCCATGCCGGAGGCCGATGCTGTCTCTCTCCCGAGGATGCATTCGATCTTTCGATTCCGGCGGGCGGCTGCCGCGTTGCCGAAGATGTTCTCCGGGAATCCAGACCGCCGCTCTACAATCCGGAACACGTTTCCCCGACGGAATGGAAAAACCGGGTTGCGCCTTCCGGATGGATGCCGCGGAACTTCAGGCCGTCCGGCGAAAATTCTGCGTCTGAATCCGAAATCAGGAAGGAGATCGGAACTCTGTCCGCCATTCCGGATGTCTGGAACGAACCGTTTCCGCGTTCGCATTATCTGACCCTGCCGCCTGTTTCCGAACGCCTGAAGCGGAAGACGGCAGATATCCTTGAGGGAAAGCAGGGCGCCTATGTGCGGGCCATGGCTTTGCGCGACTGGCTCCGGAACAGCTTCCCCTACACGCTCGAAGTCCCAAAGCCGCCGGCCGGACGTGAAACCGCCGACTATTTCGTCTTCGAGCTCCGGCGCGGACACTGCGAATATTTTGCCACGGCGCTGGCGGTCATGGCGCGCATTGCCGGAATTCCCTCCCGCGTGGCGACCGGATTTTCCCCCGGCGACTACGACACGCTGAACGGAGTCTTTGAAGTAAGGTCCAAGCATGCCCATGCCTGGACCCAGCTCTTCATCGAGGGCGCCGGCTGGCTCACGTTCGATGCCACTCCGCCTTCCGCCGTGCCGTCGGACACCACTCCGATCGGGATCGGGAAATTCCGAGACCCCTTCGGCGACGAGTGGAGAGTCTCTCCCCCGGAACTTTCCGGAAACACGCTCAAATTCCTCGGCGACGCCCTGCTCAGGAAAATCCAGTCCGAACGCGAAAACGCCCAGAACTCCTCCGCGCTCACCCGGCTTGCCGCAGCCGAAGAAAAACTCCGCGACAGCGTCCGCAAAGCCTATGAAAACGCCAATGCAAAATCGGCCGGGAAAAAGCCCCCCGTCCTCTCTTCCGGAAAACTCAGCATGGAAACCGTAAAAAAGTTCCTGTCCGAAATCCCGAAGGCCGTTTCCCGGGCGGCGGCCCGTCTCTTTGCCGTGCTGGCGGAAAACGCCTGGATCACGGCGGCGGGGTCCGCACTCCTGACGGCCGGAGCGCTGATGTTCCGTCCGCTGAAACGCCTGTTCCGCCGCGGACGTCTCCGCCGGCGCGCGCGTCTCTTGATCTCCAGGGCCCGGAAATCCCTTCCGGACGATCCCGCGTGCTCCGTGCGCTGTTCGTATCTCCTGGTCCGGACGGCGCTTGTGCTTGCCGGATTCCCGAGGCGGAACAACATGGAACTCATGGAATATCTGGATTCCGTGAAGACGTCCGGTCCGGAACTTTACGTCCCGGCGAAACCGGTGTTCGAACAGTTCTACCGGATGGAATATTCCGGGGAAATCCCGGATGCGGAAACGGCCGCCGGACTTCTTGAGAAAGCCCTGGCCGCGGACCGGATTTCCAGAGAAAAAAGAAAGCCGCGGTCCGTCTGAAAACGGAGCCGCGGCATCACGATTCCCGTAAACGGGAATTCTGTCAGTAGGTCTTGCAGCCGAACACGTCCTTCTTCTGCGGGAATGCGGGGTTCTGCAGTTTGACCTTCTCCGTCCAGCGGACCACATCGAAGGCTTCCTCCATCTTGACGGGGAATTCCTTGCCGCAGCGGATCGCCTGATAGAGCCTGTGGTAGATGTCGTCGACGCGGGCGCCGTTGGCGGGTTCGACCATGATGGTTTTGCGGATCCATTTTGGCTGGACGCTTCCGCCGAAGCCGCCGCTGAGCGGCGGAGATTCGCGGTGGGCGCCGGATTTCGGCATCTTCTGCTTCGGGTCGAGATATTTGAGCTTGAGGTCCTGTTCGTCCTCGCTGATCAGCGAGCCGCGCGTGCCGTAGACGGCATACACGGGCGAAGGCAGGGCCACGCCGCCGGAAATTTCCACGTCGATGATTCTTCCGTTCTTGCCGCGGAAGATGATCTTGAGATGGTCTTCGGCGTCGCCGAGCGCGGCAATGCGCTTGAGGTCGCTCCAGAGCGATTCGACGGGCGATTCCAGCAGACGCAGCGCATGGTCGATCAGGTGCGGTCCCCAGTTGTTGAGCTGTCCGCCGCCGCAGTCGACGATGGTCTGCCAGTCGCCGCGGAATTCATAGCCGTGGCGGCAGAGCTTGATTTCGTAGACTTCGCCGAGAATCCCGGAGTGCATGATCTCGATGATGTGGTTGAAGGCGGACTCGAAGCGGCGGTTGTGCCGGAAGAAGAGCTTTCCGGGATGCTTCGCTTCGGCCTTGGCCAGTTTCACGAGGGCCTTGCTGGTCAGCGCGACGGGCTTTTCCAGAAACACGTACTTCCCTGCTTCAAGCGCGCGGATCGCATAGTCCACGTGCTGAGGCGAACGCACTGCCACGGAAACGAGTTCCACGTTCTTGTCCGCAAGAAACTTGTCGCCGTCGAGATAGGTTTTCGCCTTCGGGCAGAGTTTTGAAAAATTGTCGAGCCGTTCCTGCGCAATGTCGCAGCCCGCGGCGATTTCAAATTCGTCCGGATATTTCCGGAGTTCGGAACAGTGCATGCAGAATCCCGCACGGCCGAGTCCCCAGATTCCCACTCTGATCCTGGATTTCTTTTCGCTCATGATTCCACCTTACTTCTTGAAAAGTTTCTTGAGGATCTTCAGGCTGACGGCAAGCTCCTTCACGGGCTCGTCCTTGTGCGTGTCATGCTCCACGAAGACCCAGCCGTCATATCCGAGCTTTACAAGCTCCTTCGCCGCGGCCTCGTACGGCACGCCGGCGTTGCCGCCGCCCAGTTCGCAGAAGCGCAGACGCTGATACCATTTGTCAAGCCCGATCTTCTCGTCGAGCATCTCGATGTCCTTGAAATGGACTGCTTTGATGCGCTTGAAATATCTGCGGATGGTCCCGACGACGTCTCCGCCGGCGCCGTGGAGATGCCCGATGTCGAGCAGAAGTTTCGCATCCGGACATGCCTTCATGAAGCGGTCGAGCTCCTTCTGGTTTTCGATCCGGGAGCCGAGATGGTTGTGAAGCACGGCGTCAAGTCCGTTGCGGCTGGCCTCGGCGACGAACTTGTTCACCCTGCGGCAGTAGACGTCGAAATCGACATTGCGGTCGGCGGGGCCGGGTTCGATCCAGACATACTGCTTTCCGAGTCCCGCGGTCCATTCGATTCCATATTCCTGGCTCGGGCCGCGGCAGGTGGCGAAGTCCATGCCCATGCGGCGGTAGCGCCATGCACGGTTCAGCGCATCGTCCGCGCTCACCGCGCAGAGCCGTTCAATTCCGTCGAATCCGATCTTCTTCAGGTCCGCCAGACGGTCCTCCAGATCGTAAAGCGCGCCGTCCCAGACGCCCATTCCGTAGTCGGCAACTCCAAATTTCATTCTGCTTCCTCCTTGAATTTTTAGAGATTACGCGTATAATATATTCGCACTTCCATAGAATAAAATGGAGAAACGGGGGAAAAAAATGGAGAAAACGATCATCAGTTATTTTTCCGGACTTCAGTTCCGGACCCATGGCCATGTGAAGGACTATCCCTCCTGTCTGGACGGCATGCGCTTCGCCGGATATTTCGGAATCCAGTACACGAATTCCGGAAGAGTCGAATACGCGATCGACGGAGAGGAAAAAAAGATTTACGACGGCCCATGCGCGTTCGTGAGCATGCCGGGGCATGTGTTCCACTACGGTGCGCCGGCAGGGGAGACGCGCGAACATGCATATCTGTGCTTCTCCGGCCCGAGGGTGCTCCGCTACCGCCGGACCGGACTCCTGCCGTGTTCCGGAAAGATGATCCGGATCGTCCGGAACGAGCGGTTCCTTTCCACCATGCTGGAGACGGAAAAAATGCTTTCCGAATCCATGAACGGTGTGCCGCCCCGCGCGGTGCTGCTGCTCGAAGACCTTCTGCTCCAGCTTCACGAACAGCCGGATCCGGCAAAACGGGCGGCCCCCTTCTGCGAAAACAGAATCCGGCGGCTGATGGAGGAGGTCCGGATTGCCCCCGCGAGGCAGTGGAATTTCGAGCGGGAAGCGGAAAACCTTTCCATTTCCGCAGCCCATTTCCGCCGGGTCTTCCGCGAAACCGCGGGCATTCCGCCGGGACGCTTCCTGATTGAAAGCCGTCTGGAAAAGGCCGCGGCGCTCCTGCGCGAAACCGTGCTGAGCGTCGGAGAGACGGCGCGCCTGTGCGGATTCGAGGACGTCTATTACTTTTCCCGGATGTTCCGGCTGCACCGGGGAATCACGGCGCACGCCTACCGGAAAGAGTTCCGGACCTGAGTTCAGACGAAGCGGGTGATCTCGTTCGGAAGGTATTTCGGCACGTGCATCACGTTGTCCGAATCAAGATAATACTTGACGGACTGTCCGAGCGAAACGCGTTCCATGACGGGCGCTTCGGCAGGAACCCCGAGGGCGATCAGGAACAGGCAGAATTCTCCGCTGAGTCCCAGAATCTCGTTGATCTTGAACTTGTTGAAGGCGCCGATCCAGCAGGAGCCGAGCCCCTTGTCGGTGGCGGCCAGCTGGAGAATCTGGATCGCCGCGCCGGCATCGATGGCGGCCGAATGGTTTTCGCTGTCGGAGGCGCGTTTCGCCACGACTGCGATGAAGGCCTTCGGAGAAGTCTTGCCCCATTCCGGATTGCGGTGCGGGCGGACCTGGGCCGCCCATGCCGCGGCGCCGAAGACTTCTTCCAGTTTCTTTTTGCTCTTGATGACGATGTAGCGGAGCGGCTGGAAGTTCCCCGCCGACGAGGCGCACGACGCCATCTTCACGAGGTCGAGAATCACATCATCGGGAATTTCATCCTGTTTGAAAAGACGGACGCTTCTGCGCTTGACGACTGCCTGTGCGAGTTCCATGATGAATCCTCCTTATTTTTTCAGTTTGAGCTCCGCCAGCGCGTCCCAGGGCGAGGGCCCGGACGGCGAGGCTTTTGCGGAATTGTCGCGGCGCTTTCTGCGGCAGCGGCATTTTTCGGTATTCAGGTTGGCGCCGCAGCCGGGACAGATCCCTTTGCAGTCCGGCGAACAGCGGAAGGTGAACGGCATTTCGAGCAGAAGGTCTTCCCGGATGTCCTGCGTGACGTCGATGATCTGGCCGGCCGCGCCTTCGTAGAGATGGCAGATTTCCACGGCTTCGAGCTTCGTGTGGATCTCCGCAAGACATTTGCCGCATTCGGCCCGGACTTTGACAAAGGCTTTCCCGGTCACGAGCAGGTCGTTTCCGGCCATGGTTGCGGTCAGATTGTAATGGATGGGGCCTTCGGCCTGGGCGGGATCGTTCGGCCCGATCTCAAGGACGTCGGGTTTTTCGTCACCCTCGACGGAGAGAGGAATGTCCTCGATCTGTGTGGTGTTGATCCTGATCATTCTGCAAGTCCGAACTTGATTTTCATGGCTTTCGCGACACATGCCGGAACGAAGGCGGAAACATCCCCTCCCCAGCGCGCAATCTCCTTGATGAGGCGGGAACTGACGAAGGAATATTCGGGGCTCGGCATCATGAAGAGCGTTTCGCAGCGGTCGTTGAGCCCGCGGTTCATCAGGGCCATCTGGAATTCGTATTCGAAGTCGGAGACGGCGCGCAGTCCGCGGATCACGGCCGAGGCGCCGAATTGTTCGAGCGATTCGGCCAGGAGTCCGTCAAAATGAACGACTTCCAGATTATGAAGGTCCGCACAGGATTCGCGGATCAGGCTGATTCGTTCATCCGTGGTGAACAGGGGGCTTTTCTCCGAATTCACGGCCACGGCCACAATCACTTTGTCGAACAGCCGGCAGGCGCGTCGGGAGACGTCGATATGGCCGTTCGTCACGGGGTCGAAACTGCCGGGATAGAGTACGGTTCTCACAGTGTGATGTTTCCTTGCGTTGATTGATTCATTCTTCAAGATATCATGGCTTGCGCAATTTGTCAAACGTCTTTCAGGAAAAACAGCGGGAAATGGAAAACGCCGGCCGGGTCCGGATTTTTTCCCCGCGCCGGAAAGGCCGGGATGGTTCAGCAGAACGGAACGTCGAAGCGCCGGTGGTTCCGGAACGCGGAGAAGCACCCGTAGCCCGCCGCACGCGCCAGCTCGACGGCGGCATCGAAGGCCCGCCCGAGATTTCCGGGCGCATGGGAGTCCGAGCCGTAGGTCAGGGCAAGGCCGTGCGCATGCGCCATTTTCAGAAGCTCCAGGGAAGGATACGCTTCCTTCGCCGGAACGAAAAGCCCGCTCGTGTTGATTTCCAGCGCAATGCCTTTTTCCGCCGCGGCTTCAAAGATCTCTTCGTAGGATTTCCGGTAGAAGGCGTCGAACGGATGAAAATGCCCGAACTTCTTGGGAAGGTCCGCGTGCGCCATGATGTCGAACGACCCCGTCTTCACCAGGTCCAGCAGACATTTCAGATAAATTTTCCAGACTTCCTCCGGCTTGCCGGGCATGTTCCAGACATGGATCAGCTCCGGATCGTCGAATGCGAAATCGGCGGTGTAGTGCACCGACCCGAGAATGTAGTCGAATTTGTTCCTGTGCTGATTCAGCGCGGCCAGACACTCGTCCATTTTTCCGCGGACGAAGTCGGTTTCGATTCCGCAGAGGACGGTGGTCCCGGTGCCTTCCGCAAGCTGCTTCATGCGTTCCACGATCTTCAGATATTCCGGGAATTCGGCGGCCGTCATGCGGTATTTCGTGTCGTAGCCGTGCGGCCAGGGCGCATGGTCGGAAATTCCGTACCAGGCGATTCCCTTCGAAACAGCGCTCTTCAGATATTCCTCCGGCCTGCCTTCTGCATGTTTGCAGAGACAGGTATGCGTGTGAAGGTCTGCGATCATGTCATGCTTCCTGAACGTTGAGCTTGCGCTTGAGGACCGAGAGCGTGTGCTTGAGTTCGGCGTCCTTTTCCGCGAGATCGGCGATCTGGCGGATGGCGTGAATCACCGTGGTGTGGTTGCGTCCGCCGAACGAATCGCCGATGTCCTTCAGCGATTTGTCCGTGAGCGACCGGCAGAGATACATGGCGATCATGCGGGCCGCGGCAATGTCCTTCGGCCGCTTCTGTCCCACGATCTCATGCACGGGAATGCCGAAATGCTCGGAAACGACGGCGAGCACGCGGTCGATGGTGACCGATTCGCACGCGCCGCTGTCGATAATGTCCGAAAGCAGGACCTCGGCGGTTTCGAGCGACATTTCCTCCGGCTTCTTCTTGAGGGCGGAGCACCATCCGTAAATCCGGGCGAGCGCCCCTTCCAGCGCGCGGATGTGCTGCGTCACGTGCTGCGCAATGAAGGAAAGCAGAAGTTCCGGGAATTTGACCGGACGCGTCTCCTGTTTGACCTTGAGGATGGCCAGCCGCGTTTCATACGTGGGTTTCGTGATCTGCGTGACCGCGCCCAGCTGGAACCGGGACACCAGACGGTCCGCCACCTT
>CAZHPP010000079.1:0-11424 GCA_964534535.1 uncultured Victivallales bacterium
AATCATGGGATGTATTCGATTTAATCGCCATTTGACGATTCCACAGAAGTCCTTTTTTTCGGAAGGCTTCATCCCCGCTCCTGAATCTTTTCCCCTGCGTTTGACTGAAACAGGGTGTGGGTGATTTTGTGGGCACTACTCCCCTAATGGGGGTGATTTTTTTGTGGTAAAAATAAAATAAATACAGATAAAACTGTATATTTAAGTATAAAAACAAGGTATAAAATGGTGGAGGTTATAGAAAATTCTGCGAAAAAATTCTTGATCTCAAACCGTGCGAGTTTTTGCAGAAAAGTTACATCGGTGATTCAACGAAAAATGGTTCTGTCGGTTTCCCGTCAAAGAACAGAGAATGATTTTGAGGCGGGACAAAAGGTCTGCGGATACAGACTTTCTTCAAAATACCACATTAAACAGTTGCAACGCAGACCTGCATCATTGTTGTCGACTTTTGCAAGCCAGACCTCTACTTTCTGCATTTTTACGGTTCTCGGAGTCGTTGGTGAGATGCTCAAAAATCAATTCCACAGGGAGGATAACAAAAATCCTATGCCGCCTGTTTCTCGGTTCTCGTCATAGGAGAGCGCCGGTCTGTTTTTGCCTGTGACTTCCCTGTATTTGTCCGGTATATCCTCCGTTCTTCCGTCTGATATTCCATGGCGGGAAAGCAGATTGGCTGCCAAGCCTTTCATATCGCCCTCGCGCATGGAGCCCAGAAAGGCTTGCACGGTTTTCATAAGTTCATCCGATTTCATTGATGTCTTGGCTCTCTCCGGCAAGCCGGATGCTGTTTATATCAAGCTGCAAACGCACAATATAATATACAGCGGAATAAACGGATTACGAGTGCAAAATAATTTTATGAACCCCACGTTTTTTCGGTTCTTTCAAGTCAAAAAAAAACGACCTCGGTAAAATATTCTAGAGAAAGAGTGATAACTCTGGCCATTCGTTCCGCATGATTTTACAGAAAATTCGTTACACTCCCCAAAACAAATTCAGGTCACTGTTTTATCACATTGAACGAATTGTCGCCGCGCACAATCTGCAGACTGCCGTGCTCCTGTGAACGGTATTCGCGGGGAGAACATCCGGCAATTTTACGGAACTGGCGCGAGAAATACAGCTGGTCTGAAAATCCTATAGCGTTCGCAACTTCTCCTGTTGACATGTCGGAACGGATAAGAAATTCCATAGCCTTGCGGATTCTGAGCTTCAGCAGCCATTCGACCGGAGACATCCCGAACTCGGCATGGAATTTCCGGTAGAACGAACTGTCCGAAAGATGCGACTGCCGCGCAAGTTCCGAAATTCGTATTCCGGAATGAAAATTACGGTACATATATGAGACCGCGGAACTGATGTCGCCGTTTGCCGCCGGAACGGTGCCTTCATGCCTGATATTGCGGAGTATCAGGACGATTGCGTTTATCAGGCTTGACGCAAGGACGAGGTCGCTGCCGGGAATGTTCTGGCGCGATTCGGTGGCGATGGTGTTCAGCAGGATGTCAAGCATTGCAATCGTTGCTGAATCGACAGAGAGCTCCTGTCTTGACGAATCGTCGCTGACGAACAGCAGGTCGTATCCGGGCATCATCCGGAGGTCTTTTCCGAACTGTTTCAGAATGTGCGAATTGAACATGAAGTTCAGGAGTTCGAGCGGTTCGGTGTATTCGTATCTGTGGCTGTCGCCGGGCCGCAGCAGAAAAACGCTTCCGGGCTTTATCGGAAGGCACATGCTGTTTATCGGATGTTTTCCTGTGCCGCGGATGACGACCACGAGTTCGTAATAATCGTGGGTATGAATATGCGACTGCGAGAACATGTCATTGCCGTCGTCCATGTCATGAACGACTTTTATGGCCGTGACACTGTGACCGCCGGAATATCTTGACAGTTTCAGTTTATAAAATCTGGCGGCTTTATTCTTTTTGACTGAATAATCCATATTTTTGACTGATTGGCGGCTTGTTTTCCTGTGAATATTTGATATAATATACAGGCAGAGGGAAAAAAGTCAAAGGCAGGATTTCCGGCATGACAATTCAAAAACAGCAAAGGAGTTTGACGATGGAACAGACAGTACGAATCTCGAATACAGTTGCAGGACCTGAACGGAATTTTACATTAATAGAGCTGCTGGTCGTCATTGCGATTATCGCGATTTTGGCCGGGATGCTTCTTCCAGCGCTGAACAAGGCAAGAGAAAGCGCAAGGACAATAAATTGTCTCAGCAACCAGAAACAATGCATCCAGGCTGCGCTGGTATACGGCAATGACTATTCCGACACACTGCTCCTGAAATGGGGTGACGACAGAGCTGACCGCGCCTTGCTTGGAATGATGGTTCTGGGACAGGTCTGCGCCCCGTCGACGGGCGCACCGACCCCGATGCCACAGTATCTGCCAAGCTACAACGTCACTGTATGCCCCTCTGCGGCGCATGCTCCCATCCCATCGACAAAAAAAGTAAGTTTTTACAACATGTACGCTGTCGGATACTGGTATGCCAGCACTCCGTATGCAGACATCAACGACCGCCCTGGATGTGATTCCACAGCACCTGCTTCCGCCTCAAGAAACGTGCTTTATCTTAAGACGCTGAAACATACTACCACGTCCATGGTCTTTGGCGAAGCCTTCAATACATCCACTGTGCTTCAGCAATGGTATTTTTATGACAATAATGCATGGCTGCTTGATTTCCGCCATCTGGGAAAAATGAATATCGCATGGGCAGACGGGCATGCATCATCGAATTCATTGAATCCGCTGCGGACGCTATGGAAGGCTTTTCCTGCACCGTCCTATATCCGGTATAACAGCGCCAAGATCAAATTTAAGTAACCACGGAGTCTAAGTAAAATGATGAACACAGTCCGGCACACTCGCAGCATGAAATTCATTACGCTGGCAATGCTTGGGACATTATGCCTCGGCATCAATACGCTCTGCTGCGCTGAATGGCATGCGGACAGACAGGCGGACGGAGTATATGTGCTTCGGAACGAATCAGAAAACTGGGGAGGAATCAGGCCGGGATGTGTCCTCCCAATGAATTCTCCGGTTGTCGCAGCGAAAAAAAGATTCAACCTGCTGAAAATTCCCCGGGAAGTGCTTGAAAAGGCCGAATATGCGGCGCTGCGGCTGCATATCGGCATCCTCGACAATTCAATAACAAAACCCGGAAAACCGAACGGACTCACTGAACATTTCAAGATAACGGTCAACGGCCATGAATTGAAATTCAAGACATCCGATGCCAGATTTCCGCGGACTTACGACTCCAAAAAAAAACGTGTCCACGGCTGGGTCAGCATCGAATTTCCAGCCGAATGGCTGAAACATAAAGATACCGCTGAAGTCACGATCGCCAAAACAGATTCCGGCGATGATTTCCTTTATCCCGGCATCGACAATTCTGTCGTCACGACCGACAGCTCAGTCAGTTTCAACGGCGGAAAGACATTTGCCGGACAATGGCACGATTCAGCCGGAAAAGGCGAATTCATGATGCGTCTTGTACTGGCCGGAAAAAGAGAACTGTCCGCGGCCCGTTATGATTTCCGCACAGGACAAAAGGATGACAGGGCCGGGATACTTTCCTTCATAAACAGCACTCCGGAATATTCCGTAATGGAAATCCAAAGCATTAAAATGGATTTCAGCCGTCCTGTGACCTTCACAGTCGAATATGAAGGAGAAAAGGCCCCGTCAGTCTTTCTGCAGGCTCCGGACGGAGCCGCGGGCTGGGCGCTGAAAATGGATCAGGTCTCCGGCGGAAGAATCCGCGGCGTCATGCTGAATCAGGACATTCCATGCAAAGTGATGATTGGTCATGCAAAGACAGTGCGTCTGAAATCAGCCGAGTTTTCATTCTATCCGTCCTTCGCCGAGAGAGACGAACGTGTCAACATGAATCCCGCCATGTCCAAGCCCAGAGGCAGGGACTTTTCCCCCGTTTCCGGATGCATTGCGGCAAAAAATAAGATTCTGCTCGGCACGGCAAAAGTAAAAATGACGATCGACACGGCAAAAGGAATCAGAATTGCGGAAATCCAATGTTCAGACATCGCAGGAACAATAACCCGGCATCCTGACGACTCAGCCGTCTTCAAGATACTTGCCGGCGGCAAACACATTTATACGGGCGCAGATGCCCGCAATATCAGGATTGCGCCTGAAAAAGACGGAGCAAAAATACTGTTTGACCTTCCGGACGCCGGACTTGAAGGGACCATGACATGCATGACCATGGGCGATGAAATCATGTTCGGCCTGTCTCTCAGGAATTCTGCCGGAAAAGACAGCAGCGTCATGACGGCATTCCCCCATCTGGACGGACTGGTGCTTTCCGAAAAGTCGGCAGGCGATTATTATCTTTTCCCATGGGGCGGCGGCATCATAGCTGACCGCGGCACGCTGCTGCGGACGATTTACGGAGCAAACGACGCATGGTTCCAGCTGATCGATATCTTTTCGCCTGAACGGGGCGGCGGATTCTACATGAGGATTGCGGACAAGGATATAATTTACAAAGGCTTCAATCTGCGCAAGAACAAAAATGCAAAATTGAAATACCGCGTGCTTGCAAAAGGCAGGCCAGGCAAGAATGATCTCTCAATTCAGTTTACAGATTCTCTGGAACCGCACGACGGGATCGGCATGTCTGTTGACTACCAGCGCGACGAATACAGACCAGGCGAAACGA
Organism: uncultured Victivallales bacterium; assembly: GCA_964534535.1. GTDB lineage: Bacteria > Verrucomicrobiota > Lentisphaeria > Victivallales > UBA1829 > CAZHPP01. Next base: position 4,712 of record CAZHPP010000079.1, read on the forward strand.
AATCGTACCCTCCCGCATTCTTCGGAGGCCATGCCGGCAACTGGAAATCAGCAATGCGGCTTTATGCCGACTGGGCCCATAAGACATGGAAATTCCGCCCGCTCCCAAGCAAATTGACCAACCGCTGGAATCTTGATGCAGGAAAATCACTTTCAAGACCGCTGTTCACCGGGAAAGAATACGATCGGCGTTATATCGGCAGAAAATACAGCGAAATCATCGAGATGGTCTGTTACTGGACGGCATCGGAAAAAGCTCCATGGGACACGCCGATGGACAGGGTATCCGATCTCGGCGAAGAAGCTGTGCGCCAGGAAAAAGCACATTTTGGCTACTGGACAGATCCGGTTCTCGGCAAGAAAGTCTATTCCGTCAACAGGGGAGACTATGACGGATATAACCCTCACTGGGGCGGACTTCCGGCCCTCAGAAAATATATTGAAGAATTCCGCAGCAACGGGCAGGCCCTGATTCTTTACACAGATCCGGTCATTGTGGACGGCAATACAAAACTGGGCAGGAAACACGGCGCAGAATGGGGCATAATAAATCCTGCATGGAGTGATCCTTACAGATGCCCCAAGAATCCCAAGTCTCCGGCAGGACTGGCCTGCCATTATTTCTCATACTGCATGTGCCTGAATGACAGGGACTATTCCGACTGGGTGGCACGTAACATGGCCCGTCTCATCCGGGAAACAGGAGCTGACGGCATCAGGCTGGATGAATACGGCCATGCCGGATACATATGTCTCAGCGGAAAGCACAGGCACATCTTTCCGGGAAAAGGGCAGAATGTGTGGCTGCGCGCTCTCGACTTCAACCTGAAGGCCATGCGCATGGAAACGGATAAATTCAAACCGGATGCATTGATCCTTTCGGAATATCTCGGAGCGGACGGACTTTCCGCAAATCTCGACGGAGCCCTCTGCTATGATATCTGCAACAGGACGAATGAACTGAGACCTCTTCCGGTCAATCTTTTCCGCTTCTACTTCAGAGAGTGCAAGCTGTTCGAACTGAATTACTTTGGAATGCCGCATGATGACGCACAGAATTACTGGATGTTCAACGCTGCGGGAGTCTATAATTCAGGATTGTATTCGGAACAATACAGGCTTATCCTCAATAAATATGCCGCGGCATTCAACGGGAAAGCCGAACCGCTCATCGACACACTCGTGCCCTATGTCTATGCAAACAGATTTGAAGCTCCGGACGGGACTGCGGTATACACTGTGATCAACCAGACCGGGAGTTCTGTCAGCGGTCCGCTGTTCCGGGCCGGAATCACCCCCGGATTCAGATTCATTGATCTCCTGAGCGGAAAAGAACTCAAGCTGTCTGACAGAAAAGGAGATTCCGCATCAGTTTCAGGGCTGGTCAGCAACAACGGGCTTCTGGTCATAGGGAAAATAAGGAAATAGCAATATATACGGAAAAAGTGAAAATGTGAAAAAGACTTCGGGCTTTTGGAACAGCGGCATTCTTCGCAATTACGGCATGCGGAGCCGGGATGCCGGACTCGCTGACTCTTTCAGGCGGAAACGTGACAATCCGCCTTGACCAGTGCGAATTCATTACATGAATTCGCACTGAAAGAAGGCGAAAAGCTTCTGCATTCAAAATAGACAGCACCTTTCGTCATGACCTGCTGATTCAACAGCACAAAAGAATCAGCAAACGGATCGAAGATATAAAAACAGGAACAGCATCTTCATTATGAACGCATTCAGTTTCAAACCGGTCGGGCTGACGGTCGACGCACAGCCCGATTCCTGCTGCGCGTTCACCGCATCCGGCAGGCCCGAACTCTCGTGGAGAATCGAAACGGACGACCCCGATTTCCGTCAGACAGCCTGCCGCATCGTCGCAAAAAACGGCTCGGAAACAGTCTGGGACTCAGGAACCGTCAAAAGCTCCATGTCACAATGCATGCCATGGGGCGGAAAGCCGCTCGGATCAGAAGAAAAAATCTCCGTCAGGGTAAAGGTATTCAATCAGAACGGAACAGCGTCGGACTTCTCGGAACCGCTCGTGTTCGAAACTTCACTCCTGCATAATTCCGAATGGGACCATGCAAAATGGATATGGTTTGACCGCATAAGCTGCTGCACGACTCCGCCGTCGCCCTGCTTCAGGAAGGAATTCAACGTCGGGAAAGGACTGCTCTCCGCAAGACTTTACATCACAGCGCGCGGCGTCTTCGAAGCAAGTCTCGACGGCGCAAAGATCGGGAACGACCTGCTCGCGCCGGGATGGACCGATTTCAAAAAACAGATTCCGTTCATGACATACGACCTCACACGGCGGCTGACGTCAGGAAAACACGCACTCGGCGCCGTCACGGCCGACGGCTGGTGCTGCGGAAATCTCACAATTCTGCGTCTGAGGAACTTTTACAGTCCGTGTCAGGAACTGCTGGCATGCCTCAAACTCAAATACAAAGACGGTTCAGCGGAAACAATCGTTACCGACAAATCATGGAAAGTCTCGACCGGACCGATACTCGCATCCGACCTCTACGACGGCGAAAAATACGATGCCCGTCTCGAAACGCCCGGCTGGGATTCTCCCGGCTTCGACAACTCGCACTGGAATCATGCAAAATCGGCCGGACCTGTCAGGAAAACGCCCGAACTCGTCCAGAAGACGGCTCCGTCCGTGCGTTATATGGCGGAACTCAAGCCGGTGAAAATACTGAATCCGGTCAAGGACACCCATATCTGGGACTTCGGGCAGAATTTCACCGGAACATACCGCGTGCGTCTGCGCGCGAACCGTGGCAGAATAATCACATTCCGCGTGGCCGAAATGCTCGACGAAAAAGGTGAACTCTACACACTGAACTACCGCGGCGCGCTCTCGACGGATTCCTACATCTCCGCCGGACCGCCGGGAAAATGGTGCGAATACACCCCGAAATTCACGTTCCACGGCTTCCGCTATCTCCAGATAGACGGGTTCCAGTTCGACGGCGTAAAAGCAGAAGAACTCGAAGTGACCGGACTTGTCATGCACAGCGCCATGGACATAAAAGGCGGCTTCACATGCGGCAATAGGCTTGTATCCCGGCTGTGGCTGAATGCTCTGTGGGGGCAGCGCGGGAACTTCCTCGAAATCCCAACCGACTGTCCGCAGAGAGACGAGCGTCTCGGCTGGACCGGCGACGCCCAGATATTCGCGCCGGCCGCCATGCTGAACATGGACTGCCGCGCATTCTACCGGAAATATCTGCGCGACGTGCGCGACGCAATGGCGCCGGACGGCGCCGCCCCCTCGATCGCGCCTGCAATCCTGCGGATAAAGGACGGAGCGGCAGGCTGGGGCGACGCCATAATCCTGCTGCCTTACGCAATTTACAGACACCATGGCTGGAAGACAATCCTTTCCGAAAATTATCAGGCCATGAAAAGCTCAGTCGAATGGCAGAAACGCCATTCGGAAAATCTTGTGCGTCCCGATGACGGATTCGGCGACTGGCTGGCGCTCGAAAACACGCCGCGTCAGCTCGTGAGCACGGCATATTTCGCCCGCTGCGCAAAGTGTCTCGCCGAAATTGCAGGCATACTCGGCTTTGCTGAAGACGGACGGACTTATGAAAAGCTTTTCGAAAATATCGCCGCCGCATTCAGAAAGACTTTCACCGACAGCAGTGGCATTGCAAGTCCGCGGACACAGACCTCGCTCGCAATGGCGCTTTCGTTCGGCCTGCTCAAACCTGAAGACGTCGATGCGAATGCAGAAGAACTTGAACACTGGGTCAGGGAAAACGGATGCCGCATATCAACCGGTTTTCTCGGAACTTCGCTTATCCTGCATGCGCTGGAACATTCAGGACACGGAAAGACCGCGCGGGACATGGTGCTTCAGGAGGAATATCCGTCATGGCTGTTTCCTGTCAGACAGGGCGCCACGACAATGTGGGAGCGCTGGAACAGTTTCACGCTGGAACACGGGTTCGGAGACGTTTCCATGAACAGCTTCAACCATTATGCCTACGGTTCTGTTTCCGAATTCCTGATAAGCGCAATAGGAGGCATACATTATACATCCGGCAGGGTGCTGTTCAGAATATTCCCGGACATCCGTTTTTCCCCGGTAAAAGCATTTTACGATTCGCCTTACGGCAGGATTTCAAGCGAATGGAGCATGAAAAACGGGCGCATATTCTGGAAGACATGCGTTCCTCCATGTGTCGAGGCTTCCGCCGTTCTTCCCGACGGTTCGGAAATGAAACTGCGCACAGGAGAAACTCAGATACTTCAATAAACAGAAATGCGACAGGAGAACTTTTTGCATGAGCATCAAAGCAATTCAAAAAATCATAGACGGTAAAACCGGAAGCCATATCATGCCCTTCATATGGTACTGCGACGAAGACAGGCAGACTCTTGGCGAGGAAATCAATGCCGTCAAAAACGCCGGGATGAATGAATTCGTCCTGGAAAACCGCGGCGGCGACTGGTTCTGCACAAAACCGTGGTACGACATATTCGGATTCGCGCTCGAAACTGCAAAGAAATTAGGAATGCGCGTCTGGCTCGTGGACGACTCGCACGTCAACACGGGGAGCGCAAACGATTCGATGAACAGGCCCGAAAACGCAAAGTACCGTCCGCAGAATCTCAGAATCGAAGCCGCTGACGTCACGGGGCCTTTCTACGGCGGAGCCGTCATGCTTCCGGCACATACGGAAAATGAAAAAATCGTCTCCGTCACGGCGTTCCGCAGAAATGAACTCACCGGCGCATGTTCCGGCAAACCGGTCATTCTCACGGACAGGATTGCGGACGGACTGTGTTTCCCTGAGCTTTCCGAAGGCCTCTGTCGCATATATTTCATCATGACAGCGGACCCGGCAAGGCAGGGATTCTTCGCCAATTACATAACTATGCTTTCAAAAGAATCATGCCGGCATCTGATCGACGAAGTTCATGAGAAGATATACGCAGAATTCGCACCGTATTTCGGCAATGTCTTCGCAGGATTCTTCACCGACGAACCGGCATTCGGAAACTGCTCCGGACAATACGACTCCGACACTGCGAACTGCCGCATGGGCCAGCTCAGGCAGATGTATCCGTGGAAAAACGGGATGACTGAACTCCTGTCTGAACGGACCGGGTTCAGTCCGGCGGAAACAATGTCGCTGCTGCCGGCGCTGTGGGACAATGTGGAGCCGCACAGCGCAAAATTCCGAATGGCGTACATGGACATCATAACAGGGCTGTGGCGCGACAATTTCAGCAGACAGCTCGGCAAATGGTGCGAATCACACGGCGTAATGTGCATCGGACACGTCCTTGAGGACCGCGGAGCGCACTTCCGGACAGGCTGGGGATGCGGGCACTTCTTCCGGTCAATGGCCGGACAGCACATGTCCGGAATCGACATTGTGCTCGGACAGATGATCCCGGGAATCACGGACATTCCGCACGCCATGAACGGCGGAGCAAATGAGTCCGACAGTATATTTTACCAGTACACTCTAGGCAAACTCGGAGCGTCTCTCGCGCACATTTCACCGAAAATGGAAAACCGCGCGATGTGCGAGGTCTTCGGCGCATACGGCTGGACCGCAGGAATCTCAGCAATGCGCGCAATACTGAATCATTTTCTCGCCTGCGGAATCAATTATTACGTTCCGCATACGTTTTCAATGGTCATCCCCGAACCGTTCGGACACACTCCGCCGCACAGAGAATACGAAAATTCGTTCGTGCCCCCGGGGTATTATACGGCGAAATTCATGCCGCCCTCGTTCTATGCGCGCGGATTCAATCCGCAGTACAGAGCTTTCGGAGAGCTTATGCGCTATGTGCAGAGAGTATGCAGTCTGCTTTCTGAAGGCACGCATATCGCTGACGCCGCACTCTGGTACAATGCAGAAAACGACTGGATCAACAAAGGATTTTCACGCGGACTCGATGATGCCGCAGCCGCCATGACACGCTCCGGATTCGATTACGACATAATCCCGACGGATTCTATCCTTTCCGCGGAAGTGAAGTCGGGACGCCTCGCGGTAAACCATGAAACCTACGGCGCACTGGCAGTGCCTTCAGCCGGAATCTTCCCGGAAAAACTGCTGGGATGTCTGCGCAAATTCGCTTCAGAGGGCCTGCCCGTGATATTCACTGACGCCTTCCCTGAAATGACGGAAAACGGAAAGACCGCCGGAGGATTCGAAAAATTTATGAGCGCATCATTCGCAGCTCTTCCGGAAACAATTGAAAAAATCTGCGGACGCCGTCTGAAGGTCACGCCTCCGCAGCCGGGACTCAGTTCGTACTCTCTGCGCGGTTCCGACGGGACGGAATACTGCATCTTCATGAACGAAGGCATCAGGATGGTAGACTGCAATGTGAAATTCGGACCGGACGGGCAGTCCGCTGTCTATGATCCATGGGACAACAGACTGTTTTCAGCCCGTGCCTGCAGCGGCGGAACAAGGCTCCGCATAAATGCCGGACAGCTGCTTGTGCTTGTCCGCGGACTCGACGGCGGGGAAAATCTGCCTGAGTTCAGATACGAAGAACCGGAGCTCAAAACTCCTGACCTCAAATATGAGATTTATGTCCGTGAAGCCGGAAACAAGGGAGATTTCAGACTTTTGAGAAAAGCCTCGGCGCCGGTAAATCTTGCCGTTGAGGAAAAACTGACAAGGTTCTGCGGAGAGTTCCGCTATGAAACAGTATTCAATTCAAAAG
>CAZHPP010000080.1:0-11362 GCA_964534535.1 uncultured Victivallales bacterium
CGGCATAATAACTGAACTCTCTTTCCAAGTCAGTGCCATTTTGGCAGTCTTGTCATTGTCCTCACATGGTTCGGCGGCGCTCCGGAACTCCGGACCTGCCGCGCGGTCACCGGCGGCAATGTGGAGTTCGACGACGGGAAGCAGACCTATCCGCTTTCGGAACTGCCGGTCCGCGGGGTCATGATCGGGCTCCAGCGTTCGCTCTGAAGTTCAGGTTCGATTTCCGCCGCGCCGGGATCCTTTTCGGGGGGGAAGGGTTCCGGTGCGGTTTTCTTTCCGGGAATCTCCGGATTTTCAAATTTGACATTCGTCCCTCCGGGGTGTATATTAAAATACAGAAAAACAACGGGAGAATGCACACCATGCAGACGATAGAGGAACGAAATCTCGGACGTTTGGAGCGCTCGACGCTTCCGAAAGAATTCGTGATCCGCCACAAAGGCGAATGGGATCATCAGGCATGGCTTGATTTCTGCGCCTCCATCGAGGAAAAAGGGTTCACCCCCATCAATCTCGACAACGTCGGGCTGATCCTCGAACATCTCAAGACGCTCTACTGGCAGGACAAGGACGCATTCTGCAGATGACCGGCGGAACTCCAGCTGGCTCGCTCGCAATCGTCGGCACCCCGATCGGAAATCTGGAAGACATCACGCTCCGTGCCCTGCGGACCCTCCGCGCCGCCGACACCATCCTGGCCGAAGACACCCGCCGCACCTCGATCCTCTGCCAGCACTTCAGCATCAGACGCCCCCTTGAAAGCTATCACATCTTCAACGAGCACGGACGCAGCCCCGGAATCATCAGACGCATTCTCGGCGGTGAAAAGATCGCACTCGTGACCGATGCCGGAATGCCGTGCATCGCCGACCCCGGATTCCTGCTGGTGCGCGACGCCGTGGCCGCCGGAATCGAACCTGAAATCGTGCCCGGCCCAAGCGCCCTCATCTTCGGCATCGCCGCCAGCGCGCTGCCTTCGGACAAATTCGCCTTCTTCGGGTTTCTGCCCGTAAAATCCGGGCGCCGTTCCACGCGCCTTGCCGAAATCGCCGCCATGAACATGACGGCCGTCCTTTTCGAATCGCCGTTCCGCCTTTCCAAGCTGCTGAAGGAGATTCCGCAGTTCTTCGCCCCGGAAACGCCCGTGTGCGTAGTCCGCGAGGCCACCAAGGTCCATCAGGAAATCCTGCGCGGAACCGCTGCGGAACTCGCGGAAAAATATTCCGCCCGCGCATGGAAGGGCGAGTGCGTCGTCGTGATCGGCGCCGGAAAAGAAGAGCCTTCGGACGAGGAGCCCCGCAATGAAAAAGCAGAAGAGTGATTCCGGATTCGTCCGCCTGGACCTGGAACGCCGCAGCCGCTGCGGATTCCCGGAATTCATCTACGGCGCAGGAAAGACCCCGGAACAGACCGTTTCCATCATGAAGAAAATGCTCGCCGCCGGCGAACCGGTGCTGGCCACGCGTCTGCCCGACGACTCGATCCGCCTGATCCGCAGGGAAATCCCGCAGGCCGAAATCGACCGTGCCGCCCGCGCCGCCGTAATCCGCCGGAACATCCGGAAACGCAGCGGAACCGCCGCGGTCGTCTGCGCCGGGACTTCCGACCTGCCCGTCGCCCGCGAAGCCGTGCTCACGCTCGAAGTCTGCGGAATCCGCGTCGACCTCATCGCGGATGTCGGAGTCGCCGGAATCCAGAGGCTCATGGCGGTGAAGGACGAATTCGACCGCCACAGCGTCATCATCGCCGTCGCCGGACTCGAAGGCGCCCTTCCGAGCGTGGTCGCCGGGCTCACGAAGCGCCCCGTGATCGCGGTCCCCACCAGCGTCGGCTACGGCGCCAGCCTCGGCGGAATCGCCGCGCTGCTCGCCATGCTGAACAGCTGCGCCTCCGGCGTCACGGTCGTCAACATCGACAACGGATTCGGCGCAGCCTGCGCCGCCGCAAGAATCATCAACCTTCAGGAGGATTGAATTCCATATGAGAAACTGCATCTTCTGCAAGATCATCGCCGGCGAAATTCCGGCCACCGTCATCTATCAGGACGATCTGGTCTTTGCGTTCATGGACATTTCCCCGATCAACTTCGGACACGTCCTCGTGATCCCGAAAGAGCACAACACCAGCACCGCCACCATTCCGGAAGCCACCGCAGGACGCATGTTCCGCGTCGGCGCACGGATCGGCGTGGCCCTCAAGCGCGGACTCAACGCCGACGGCTACAACTTCCATCTTTCGGACGGCACGGTCGCCGGACAGGTCGTCCAGCACGCCCACATGCACATCGTCCCGCGCTGGACGGACGACGGCTTCCACTGGAACTGGCGCCAGCTCAAGTATGCCTCCGACGCCGACCGCAACGCCACGGCCGAAAAAATCCGTTCCCATCTCAAGCTGGAGACGGCCGCCGATGAACAGAAGGAGTTCGTCGAAGAGCCCGGAGCCCGTCACGACTGACCCGGGAATCTGATCCGGCCATTTCTTCTCAGGGGCTGCTCGCCCCTTCCCCTCGGCAGGACTCAAAGAGCCCTGCACCCTGCGCAAAAAATTAAATTTTTTGCGCTTTTTTTATACTGCGGCGAACAGGCATTCCAGGGAATGGGATTCGGGCAATTTCGCCGGATGGTCGAAGGCATGCGCGGTGCGCTCGATCTCGCGCAGAGGGCGTCCGGACGCGGAAGCCGCGCGCCCACGCGGCCCGAACAGGATGAGGGACCCGTCCCGCCGTTCTGACGCCGCGGGAAAGCCCCCGCCCCTTCTGTGTCCGCTTCCCGCGTTCCGCCCTAGGGAGTATTCATGAATTCCGCGAACGTCTTTTTGTCGCTTGCCTTCATGTAGGCCTCTTCGCCGGTGATCATTCCGCTGTTGAGAAGCGACATCAGCCCGCTGTCCATGCTGCACATGCCCTTGCCGCGGTTGGCCTCGATGATTGTCCGGATGGTGGAGATCTGGCCTTCGCGGATGGTGTTCGGGAGACCGTCGCTCCAGAGCAGGATTTCGTGGCAGGCAACGCGTCCGCCGCCGATTTTCTTGCAGAGGAGCTGGGAAACGACGGCCTGAAGACATTCTGCGAGCATGGTGCGGATCTGGGCCTGTTCGTTCGAGGGGAAGGCGTCGATGATCCGGTCGATGGTCTTGGGCGCGTTGTTCGTGTGGAGCGTGGCGAAGACGAGCATGCCCATGGCGGCGCATGTGAGCGCCAGCCGTATGGTTTCCTGTTCGCGCATTTCCCCGATGAGCACGATGTCGGGGTCGGAGCGCATGGCGCCCCGCAGTGCGTTCGGGAACGATTTGCTGTGGATTCCGACTTCCCGGTGCACGATCGTGCACTGTTTGTTTTTATGGACGAATTCGATCGGGTCCTCGATCGTTATGATGTGCTTGGACATCGTGCTGTTGATATAGTCGACCATTGCCGCGAGCGTGGTGGATTTTCCCGATCCGGTCGGGCCGGTCACGAGCACGAGCCCGCTTTTGATCTTGCAGATATCCAGCAGAATCGGCGGAAGATGAAGCTGTTCGACGGTCAGGATCTTGCTCGGGATCTGCCGGAAGACGGCGGCCTGCCCGAAATAGTTGTAAAGGTAGTTGCAGCGGAATCTGGCAAGCCCCGGTATCTCATACGCGAAGTCGAGGTCGTGCTGCTGGAGATAATTGCTCCAGCGTGAGACCGGAAGACATATTTCTTTCAGCATCTGCTCCATGAATTCGGGAGTGATGACCTTGTCGTCGGCGGGGGTCAGGTTGCCGCCGATACGGTATTTCGCCGGATAATGGATCGAAAGATGGAGGTCCGAGCCTTTTTTGCTGAGCATCTCGCGAAGATAATGGTCTATGACAGGCATGGTATGAAACTACTCCTCTCTGATTAGCGTTTTTTCAGTCTCGGGTTTGCGGCCGCCAGCATCTGCGCCTGCTGGACGGCATACATTTTCCTGATCTGGTCGATGACGGATGTGTCCTTCATGTAGCTCAGGGCCGTTTCGTAGGTGATCAGGCCTTCCCTGTATTTTTCAAGCAGGTTCTGGTCGAGCGTGCACATCCCGGCCTTGCTGCCGATCTCGATCGATGCCTTGAGCTGGAAGATCTTGCCTTCCGAAATAAGGTTGGAAATGGCCATCGTGTTGATCATGATCTCGTATGCAATGGTGAGCCCTCCGGCGGCGGCCGGGACCAGCCTCTGGCAGATGACGCCCCGCAGCGATCCGGCGGTCATCGTGCGGATCTGGGTCTGCTGCTGGGGCGGGAACACGTCGAGAACGCGGTTCAGCGTGTTGCCCGCGTCGCAGGTATGGAGCGTGCCGATCACAAGGTGTCCGGTCTCTGCGGCGGTGATCGCGTTTTCAATCGTCTCGAGGTCGTGCATTTCGCCGATCACGATGATATCCGGGTCTTCGCGCAGTGCGCCTTTGAGCGCCGCGTGATAGCTGTTCGTGCAGCGTCCGACTTCGCGCTGGGTGATCTGGCATTTCTTGGAATATTCAACGATCTCAATCGGGTCCTCGACCATGATCACATGGTCTTCGCGGTTGCAGTTGGCGACATCGACCATGGACGCAAGGGTGGTCGTCTTGCCGGAACCGATCGGCCCCGTCACGAGGATCAGCCCGTTCGTATAGTCCAGAAGACGCCTGATGTTTACGGCGTCCTTCGGGAGAAAGCCCAGTTCTTCGAGCGAGAGAATCCGGTCGGGAACCAGGTGGTAGCTGCCGGAAACGCCGTCCTTCTGGTACATCAGCGACGTGCGGAAGCGCGCCTTCCCGATCTGAAGTCCGTAGCGCATGTCCTGGGCCTTGTGGAAATAATCCCTCTGTTCCTGGGTCAGGAGCATCTCGTTCAGGCGGACTGCGTCGGCTGCGGGAATCACCCATTCCGGATCCGGCCTCTGGATCAGGAGTTCCCTGCGTATGAACAGCGGCGAGTTCGCCGAAATATGAAGGTCGCTGGCTCCGTATGCGCGCATGAAAAGCAGCAGATTTCTCATCGTGACGGCAACCTGTTCGTCCGTCATGGCGGAAACCTGCCGGATATCCGGCATTTCCGTGATATCGTAACTGGTGATGGGCGGAAGGGTCGACGGGTCAAAGGTAACGGGCTTGATTTCAGCCGGCGGCTGCGGGGGAGCCTCGGGCGGAGCGGCAGTCTGTCCGGCCGGCGCTTCGGCCGCGTCCGAAGCGGAAAAGACCGGGGGCAATGCTCCGGTCGCCGCCTGCTGCTGCGCATAGGCCATGACCTTTTCAAACTGGGATGCCCATTCCTTCGCCTCGTTTTCGGAGGCATTTGCACAAAAACTGTCGAGACATGCCTGCGCGTATGTCATCAGATCCGGGTCACCGCTGAGCTGGCGGTTGATCTCTTCCGCACTGGTGATCGTCGTCAGATTGTTGTCCACAAGCGCCTGAATGAACCATTGCACTTCCAACTGCATATCTTGGACTCCTTGGTTTGCATTCAAAAAATATATGACATCCATTTGCATTTTACAAACGTAATCTGCAAATTTTCAGAAAAAAAGGGTTCTCCTGCACGGGAAAAAGACGGCAAAAAAGAATTCCTGCACGGAACACCGGACTCCCCGGGCCTGCCAGGGAACAGAGTCATTTCATACGGAGGCGAACAGGCATTTCAGGTAATGGGATTCGGGAAATTTCGCCGGATGGTCGAAGGCATGCGCGGTACGCTCAATCTCGCGCAGAGGGCGTCCGGACGCGGAAGCCGCGCGCTTCACGGTCTCGAAGAGTTCGTCCGCGCCCACGCGGCTCGAACAGGAGGCGAAGACGAGCGTCCCGCCCGGCTCGGCCAGCTTCACGGCGAGCGCGGCAAGACGCGAATACGTATGCAGGGCCGTCTGCGTTTCCGCGGCGGACTTTGCGAACGAAGGCGGGTCCACGACCACGATTCCGAAGCGGCGGCCCTTTGCGGCGAGCCCGCGCATCAGATCAAAGGCGTCGCCGCGGAGCTCTTCGTGCGGGCAGGCCGCGACAGCCGGGATCCGGGAATTCAGCGCGAAGTTTTCCGCCAGCAGTTCGAGCGCGTGTCCGTCGGCATCGATGCTGGTCACGCATCCTGCTCCGCCGCGGGCGGCGTAAAGCGAAAATCCGCCGGAATAGGAGAAAACGTTCAGGACGGTTTTTCCCGCGGAGATTTTTCCGGTGCGCGCTCGGTTGTCGCGCTGGTCGAGGAAGAATCCGGTTTTCTGTCCGCGGAGCAGATCGGCGCGGAAGCGGAGTCCGTTTTCGGAAAAGACGACCGATGCTTCGGACGGATTCCCGCAGTCCGGAGCGGAGTCCGCGATTTCCCGGGAAAAGCGGATGACGAATCCCGTGACTTCAGGCATGACTTTCCGGAAGGCGTCCTTGACTTCGCCGATATGCGGGAACCATGCGGCGGAATAAAATTTGATGACGAGCGGACCGCCGTAGAAATCGGCCGCCATGCCGGGAAAGCCGTCGGATTCGCCGTTGATCACGCGGAAGGCATTGGTCCCGGCGGGAATCAGGGGACGCCGCAGATTCATGGATTCGGCAATTTTCCGTTCGAAGAGTTCTTCGCCGACGACGGGATCGGATTTGCGGAAGGCCAGGACCTTCACGCAGACATTGGACTGCGGATCGCAGATCCCCGCGCCGATCCAGGTCTTGCCGCGGACATCGTAAAGCACGGCGGTATCGCCCGGTTCCGGCCCGGCGGAGGTGCGCTCCACGGAATCGCGGAACACCCACGGATGTCCCTTGCAGACGGGAAGCGCTCCCTTCGGTTTGAGTCGGAAAGCGATGGTTTTCAAAGAGGATCAGAGCGTTTTGATGTACTTCTGGTAGGCGGCCTCGTCCATGAGGTCGTCCAGTTCCGCAAGGTCGATGTTTTCCATGCGGCAGATCCAGCCTTTTTCTTCAGCGGAGGAATTGATGATCCCGGGATCGTCTTCCAGATTCTTGTTGGTCGCGATGATGGTGCCGCTGATGGGGGAAAGCACGTCGGCGGACGAATGGACGGATTCCACGATTCCAAGCGTATCCCCGACAATGACGTCCGTTCCCTCTCTCGGAAGCTCCACGTAGGAAATGTCTCCAAGCTCTTTGGCGGCGAACTGCGTAACACCAACAATGGCGTCGTCACCATCAATCGTTACCCATTCGTGTTCTTTCGAGTAATACTTCATACGGTTTCAATCCTCCTGACGAAAGTTCCGTGTAGCGCAATACTAAAAGCATACACTGATAGAAATGTCAAGCAGGAATATGCATTTTTTCATATTTTTTTGCATGGAGGGGCAAGATCGGCCGCATTGCGCTGCAGAAAAGCTCTTTTTCCCCAGGTGCGCGGCATTTCGCATGCCGACAGAAAACGGGGCGGAACGCATCAAGGCGCTCCGCCCCGCTGTGCTGTAACAGGACAGACAGGTTCAGTCGAGCTTGCAGTCCTTCAGGGAGGCAAACTTGTTCGTGAGACGTTCGCATCCGCCCTTCTTGACGATGCAGCCGCACTCCCAGCGGAGTCCGTAGCCGTTTCCGGTGAAGAACGTATCCACCTGATAGGTCATGTTCTCCTGGAGTTTGTACTTGCTCGTGGATTCGATCCAGGGGCTTTCCGTTTCCATGATTCCCAGGCCGTGGACCGGTCCGTAAAGCATGTAGTCGCCCCAGCCCTGATCGCGTCCCCACTTCTCGTAGTTCTTGGCGATGCCTGCGGCATCGGCGCCGGCCTTGAGGAGGGTGAACGTGTATTCATGGGCGCGGAGTCCGAATTCAACCAGGGCCATCTGCTCCTTGGAGATGTGGCCGAACCAGACCGGGAGTCCGATGGAGCTGCTGTATCCGCAGACGCGGGCGCCGATGTTGATCTGGATGATTTCGTTCTTCTTCAGGGTGTTGTAGGTCGGACGGCTGATTCCGTTGCTGGTGCGGTCGCCGCCGAAGCAGTAGAGGCTGTGGCCTTCGTAGTCGCCGCCGTTCGCGTAGATTTCGCGCTGGGCGATTCCGATGGCCTGAAGTTCGGTCATGCCGGGCTTCATTTCATTGAGCATGGCCTGGACGGCCTTTTCGGCGACCTTGAAGGCCTTGCGGTGGCAGTTGAGCTCGTTTTCGCTCTTGATCCAGCGGAGCGGACGGAACACTTCGTCGGCGGGGATGAGTTCAACGCCGGGGAGCTGGGCCGCGAGGGCGTCCAGCGTGGGCTTCGTCATGACGGCCGTGCCGACGAGTCCGAGCTTTTTCAGCTTCTTTCCGCCCATGCCCCTCTTCGCGACGTCGGCGAAGGTGGAAAGCGGAATGCCGGGATAATCCGGCTCGGCGGATTCGCGGTAGACGAGCAGCTGCATGATGTCCGGAATCATGCTGCGGCCCTGTCCGTACTTCAGGCTTTCGGGTCCGATCAGCAGGATGGCCTTGCCGTTCGCAGGAACGAACACGCCGCCCTGTTCGAAGGTGGGCCAGTATTCGGTCAGGTAGCGGACGTTGGCGAAGTCGGATTCGGTGCCGTGGACGAGGCAGGCGTCGAGTCCGGCCTTGCGGATGTTCGCCTGAAACTTTTTGATTCTCTCGAGATACTCTTCTTTCGGAATGAGGAACTTCATTGGATTTTCTCCTGGTTATTTTACCTTGATCGAGCCGGCCGTCGAGAATTCGAAGCCGAACTTCTTCATGGATTCGGTGAGCTTGTCCAGCTCCTGGACGGCGTAGTCGCCGGTGTTCTTGATGATGAAGGGATCGGGCAGGACCGAGCCTTCGCCGTAGTGCAGGATGCCTTCGGGCATCTTGTGGAATTCCCACGGGTGCATGTACATGCAGACGAAGACGTCCTCATGCTTCTTTTCGCAGAACTTGGTGAAGTTTTCGATGTGCTTCATGACGGCTGCGGCGCTTTCGGTTCTCCAGAGCGGCCAGAGGTCCATGTCGCGCCCGTATTCGTCGTGCGTTTCCATGGAAAGGTCGGCGAAGTTCGGGATTTCGACGAGCTTCATGTCGCCCTTCTTCGTCCAGTCCTTGCTGCTGGGATGATAGGGGACGATCTGCTTGCGGTAGAAATAGACCGGGTAGCTCGCGTCGGCCTTGTAGCCGAGTTTTTCGAGCGCGTTGACCACGGCCGTGGAGCCCCAGAGCCGCGGGCAGCGGAATGCGGTCGGATGGACTCCGCAGAGCTTCTCAATGATCTTGGTATTGAGTTCAAGGCGGTGTTCGACTTCCTCGGGGAGGATGGGCATCATTCCCGGGATCTCGAACAGCTTGTCGCCGATCGTTTCATGGAAGAGCGTGTGGGCGCCGATTTCGTGCCCTGCGTCGCGGACCTTCAGAAGGGTCGGAGTGTTGTTCTTGGCGGCATCCGCCGTGAAGAAGAACGTTCCCTTGATTCCGTGCTTCTTGAGAATGCCGAGAATCTTTTCCGCACCCGGCGCGAACCCGTTGTACCACGGAGTCCAGCTCCCGATGTCGGTTTCCATGTCGAAACCGAAAACTGCCGTCATCTTGTTCATGCCAATACCTCCAGAGTTGTATTGAATTGTTCTTTCAGCAGAGCCGCAAGAGCCGGTCTGCCGCCTTTGAAAAACATCGTTTCGGAATGAAGGGTGCTGCCCTTGACGAGCCCCTTCGAATCGAGCTCCAGCGTGGAAATCGTTTCGAGCTCGAAGAAATTCAGGCTCGCGCCGTTGAAGATGCTGTACTGGTCGCACGCGGAATAGACGCCCTTCGGCTGATCGTTGTCCGCAATATTGATGTATTTGCCCTTCGGATTGAACGGCGTGCGGCGGAGGATCAGCAGGCTGCGGGAAGGCACGTAGGCTCCGATCAGTTTCGGAGACTCCTTCATGCTCACGCCGATCTGCAGGCGGTTTTCGCCGCCGAGCCTGAATTCGAAGACATGGTCATGGAACTTGAGGCGCGGCCAGGGATCGCCGTAAAAGTCGGCGTTCACGGCCTTGCGCGGGTCGCCTTCCACACAGCAGAACGCCTCCGTGCCGTCGCTGAGGTCGAACTGTTCGAGCGACCAGGCGGCGATCACGAATTCCTCTGGGGAACGGCGGTCGGCCGGCGCGATCGAATGCACGTCCTTCTCCCGGTAGCCCGTGCCGCGGAGACCGTATTTTGAAAGCAGCTTTGCGAGCGGCAGAGGGGAGAGTTCGCGGGACATCTTCACGCGGGTTCTGAGCCCCTTGCGGTTGGAAAGTTCCACCGTTTTTTCGCAGCCCTTTGCCGTGAGCACGGGCTTCTGCGTGTTGACCGCGGGCTGGACGAGCCAGTCCCCGCCGAGATAGTTGAATGCGAACGGGCCGCCCTCGGGGGCCGGCCAAAGCGAATTCGCGCCGATGTTGTTGAACTGGTCCGGATTCGGATTCGCCGCAAGTTTCGAGTCGAAACGGTGAAGAAGTTCGCCGTCGAGCTTCGTGAAGATTCTTCCCTGAAGTTCCGTATCGATGAAACTTTCACCGTTGTCCGATGCAATGGTTTTCTGTGCCATGGAAATCTCCTTTCCATGATATTATAAAGCCGTTTTGAGAAAAGTCAATAGCGGAAATACTATATCGGTATATATTTTTCATCCTGCCGGAGCGGAACTTAAAAACAATAGCGCTATAGTTTGAAACCATAAAAAACGCCCGGCGGACCGGGCGTGCAGTCGGGAATCAGCCGCGAATCTCGTAGTTTCCCTCAGGAAACGCGCCGTTCCAGCGCAGGGAAAGTCCTGCGGAGGTGAACACGGTCATCAGGTTCGGGCTCCGCGTGATGTCCAGCAGTTCCCCGCCGTTCCGGACTTCGAAAACGGCCGCGGGAAATGCGGAAGTCCTTCCGAGTTCTGCCCAGGTCTTCGCGACGGCGGTTTCCGTGTTCCCGGAACTGACCGCGAATCCGCAGGAAACAGGGGCGATCGTCTGCGGAACGGGAATTTCCGCGCTCCAGAGCGCGCCGGAGACTCCGCCCGCCCGGACCTTCAGCGCGGCCGCGCCGGCGGAAGAACTGCTCCAGTTCCCGGAAGAATTCCGGTAGAGGATTTCCGGAGCCGTCCCGATCGCGGCGGAAGTCCACTCCCGGTATTCCGGCACGGAGCCGGAAGCGATCTCCGCCGCCGCGAACACGGGGTCGATCGTTCCGAGAATCCTGAGCGGCGCAAGGAACCGGGCCAGCTCGACGCGTTCGCCGCCGGAAACTCCGGCCAGGCGCAGTTCCATTCCCTTCGTGGCAAGTTCGGCCGCGCCTTCGTATTCGAACGTGCTGCAGAGCCGCCAGGTATGGAAGTCGAGCTCGAATGCGAACACGCTGTTCACCGGGTCCGTCATGGTTTCCAGAGCGGACCCAGCCTTGGAAAGGGGCGATTCCACAATGTCCGCCGCGGCGCCGGATTCGAAGCTGGCCGTGCCGAAGTCGGCGTT
>CAZHPP010000081.1:0-11294 GCA_964534535.1 uncultured Victivallales bacterium
ACAGTTGCAGGCATGAGTTTTTCCATGTCGGCCGAATGTTTCATTGGTCAAGTTCCCCTTGAATTAACGAGTAACAATAATATAACGGGCAAAAAACACGGGGGATTTTGATTTTAAGTATATTTTTACAACTCAAAAAAGGAGAAAGATAATGGCAATCAGCGATAAAGATTGGGATATCATGTTGCAAAGTAGTGGAGTAATCAAACCATCAGATGACGGATTCTTTGGGGAATTCTCTGATGGATTCTGTTACTCATTTTATGGACTTTTTAATTCGCAAAAGTTGGAAGTGAATCAGCAATGGCGCGCACCGGCAGATATGTCAACCATGTCACATATCGGAAGAACGCTCGGAGAAGGCTGGTTCATCACGCTTCCTGTTTTGGCGCTTCTTGTTTGGCTTGCCGGACGGAAACTCCGCCGCAGCATCAAACAGCGGAGACTGGTGCATGAAGCCGTGGCAACCCAACTGGACGAGGCAAGAGTCAAGGCAATCGAAGAGATCGAAAGCGGGAATCTTGACAAGCTGACTTGGGCAAATGCCTTAATCAAGGCGAATGGGAATGAAGAGAAAGCGAAATCAATCTATCTGAAAATCAGGAAATGACCCGATGAAACCACTCTTTCTGTTTTGCCTCCTTCTTTCGGCCTCGGCGTCTTTTGCGTGGGATGATCCTCTGCTGGATGTGAAGCCGAACGCCTATGGCCTCGGGGTCGGATCCGATCAGTACGGACGCCCGGTGCAGTACAAGACGTCCGATGACACCTATTCCGCACCTGATGCGGAGTCTTCCCGCCAATACGGGACGTCCCGCCATGAGGATCCGTCCATTGAGGTCAAGCCCCATGCATATGGCTTGGGAACCGGCATGGATCAATACGGACGTCCGGTCAAGGTTGTCCCGCGGTATTGATATCCGTGTTCGTCTGATCGGGGGATTGCCGCAATGACGAGTCCGGCAGTCCCCCTGCCTTTATCCGCCGGGCGCGAGATTGCGCTCAGTAAATTCCGAGTCAAAACCGGGCAAACGATCATGGCGGAAGCCCTGTGAAGACGCATTTTCCCGCCTTAAATTACGGCATTTTTACGGCAAAAGCACGTGAAATGCCCCCTTCCGGATGCCTTCCGGGAGTAAAAATGAATGGGAAAGGGGAAAGAATCCCTGCCGTAATTCTGCCGTAATTTTGCCGTAATTCGTGTATCAAAACCCCTAAAAACCACGAAAAATCACAAGATGCCAAAAGTGGGGAATTTTGCCATTTTTGAGTGTAAATTATGGTGGGCGATGAGGGGATCGAACCCCCGACGTTTTGCGTGTAAAGCAAATGCTCTAACCGACTGAGCTAATCGCCCGTACGGGAAAAAGACGGCATAATATATCACCCCGCACGCCGGAATTCAAATTCGGAACGCTCCCGGAAAAAAATTATGGCTATGTTCTGCGTAATGACCGATTCTAATGCATTCCCAATGGGCTGCTCGCCCCTTGAACCCTCGGCAGGACTCAAAGAGCCCTGCACCCTGCGCAAAAAAATGATTTTTTGCGCTCATTTTTTGATGACATCTGTCGACCAGGGGTCAGACTTCCGTTTTCCCCACGGACCTCCAAATCCATGAAAAGAACAGAAAAACGTTCAGCACACAGCCCCAATTATTCGAACAGCCCCTTCTTCACTTCAAAATAATACTGGGACTGTCTCTGGTTCACGCCGAACCACCCCAGCATCCTGATCCGGAGATTCTCATCCTCGCTGAAATATCCCTGCTGGGAATACCGGAGAAATTCACTCGAAACATGACCTTCCGCCCATGCGACGTTCGCATATTTGCTGTGGCGGAAATGGGAATCCGGATAACAGTTGTAGCCGCACTCCGGCGGACTGATGAAAAACATCTCGATCATCAGCGAAGGCGACGCCCAGTCATACTGGACGGAATCGGCAAACGCCACCGTGCGGCTCGCCGATGTGAGCTGATTGACCTTGACCTCGGGAACTCCGGTCCACATGTATCCTCCGAGAAGCTCGTTCAGCCCGTAGCCGCCGCAGCCGATGTTCTGGTTCGCAACGTCGCTTTTCGCCTGAAAACGGGCAAACGTGGGGCACGTTTTGATGTATTTGCTGCCGGAAAGATAATCCATGATCCCGCCCGCCGGCTCGTATTTTTCATTGGCGAGCCTGCCGCACCAGCGCTGTTCGTTCGTGCCCGTCGCAACGATCCATTCGTCGTTCTCCATGGAATATGCCGTAAACGCCAGCACCACCTGCTTGAGGTTGGAAACACAGTTGATCTGGCGCGCCTTTTCCCGGCTTTTGTTCAATGCGGGCAGAAGCATTCCGGCCAGAATCGCGATGATGGTCACGACGACCAGGAGCTCTATGAGTGTGAAAAATGATTTTCCCCGGACAGGGGCGACAGAAGAAAACACTGCCATTCGATCCTCCTTGTGTGCTGCGCACAGTTGCTGAAGTCATGGCGGACTTCATGTTTGTATTGACCTTGAGAGGATCTGGCTATGACAGTTGCGCGACAGCCCCCGGATTTCACGGGGATTCACTCTTTCCGGTCAGGATTCGGATAATATAACGCATTCCGCGGAAAATTCAAATGGATTTAGGACCGTTCCATCACCCTTTTCCGGCTGAAAATGAACAGAAAAAAGATTTTTCCCCTCCGGCATTTGCTTTTCCGGAAAACAGGCGGTATATTCGGCAACCCCAGACACCAAGGAGGTCCCGGATGAACCAGACCAAGCTCGTGAAGACCCTCGGACTTACGGATGTGTTCTGCATCGCAGCGGGAGCCATGATCAGCTCCGGAATCTTCATTCTGCCGGGAATCGCCTTTTCCCAGATCGGCCCCGCCATGTTTCTGGCCTATCTTCTGGCCGGGATCTGCGCGCTCGCAGGAGCGCTTGCGACCATCGAACTGGCCACGGCCATGCCGCTCGCAGGAGGAATCTACTATTACACCGGCCGGAGTCTGGGGCCGCTCGCGGGAACTGTTTCCGGTCTGCTGAACTGGAGTGCAATCTCGCTCAAGAGCGCTTTCGCAATCGTCGGAATGGCGGCCGTGCTGAAGGAATTCTTCGGATTCGATCCCATGCTTTCCGGAATCCTGATCACGCTCTTCTTCCTCGTCGTGAACCTGATCGGCACGAAGGAGGCCGCCTGGGCCCAGATCGTGATGGTGATCCTGCTGTTCGCCGCCATGGGCGCCTATATCGTCCTCGGCGCCCCCGAACTGAAGCTGGCACGCTTCACGCCCTTCTTCCGCGGGGACAACAGCTGGCCTGCGCTGTTCTCGGAAGCGGCGTTCGTATTCGTGGCCTTCGGAGGGCTCCTGGATGTGGCGAGCGTTTCGGAAGAGGTGAAGAACCCGTCGCGCAACCTGCCGCTCGGAATGATCGGGGCGATCATCGCCGTGGCCGTGGTCTATGTGCTTACGCTCATCGTGACCGTCGGCGCGATGGACCCCGGAAAGCTTTCCGGCTCCATGACGCCTCTGGCCGACGCCGCGCGGCAGTATTACGGCAGGATCGGCTCCGGGGTCATCACGTTCGGCGCCATGATGGCGTTCGTCACCACGGCCAACGCGGGCGTGATGGCGGCGGCGCGCTTTCCCTACGCCATGGGCCGGGACGACCTGATTCCGAAATTCTTTGCGCGGGTCTGCGGAAAGCGCCGGATGCCGCTCCCCGCCCTGCTTCTCACCGGGGGAACCATGGTGCTCCTGCAGCTGATCCCGCTCGAAAAACTGGTCACCGTGGCCTCGACCGTCATCATGCTTTCGTTCATTCTGACGAATCTTTCGGTCATCATCCTTCGGGAAAGCGACATTCAGAACTACCGCCCGACGTTCCGGGTTCCGTTTTATCCGGTGCTGCCGCTGCTTTCGATGGCGGTGTTCGCGCTGCTCATCATGGAACTGGGGCTCGGCTCTGTGAAGATTTCGTTCGCCGTGGTGATTGCGGGAGTGCTCCTTTACTTTCTGTTCGGACGCAAGGTGAATCTGGAATATGCGCTCACGCATCTTCTGTGCCGGATCACGCGCCGCCGGATGCCGAAGCGCGCGCTCGAAAGCGAGCTCAGGGAGATCATCCGGGCGCGCGACGGGATCGTGGAGGACGAGTTCGACCGGATCGTGAATTCGGCCCGGATCGCGGTGGACGTGAAATCGAAGAATTTCCGGGAGCTCGCACGGACGCATGAACCGGCGCTCGCGCACCAGCTCATCGAACGCGAAGCCGTTTCGCCCACGGCCATCACGTCGAACGTGGCAATCCCGCACCTGACCGTTCCGGGGAAAAAGCATTTCGACCTGCTGATCGTGAAAAGTCCGGAAGGAATCCGCTTCAGCGAAAAATGTCCGGCCGTCCATGCGGTGTTTTTCCTGTTCGGGACGGAGGACATGCGCAATCTGCACCTGCGGGCGCTCGCCGCGATCGCGCAGATCATCCAGAGCCCCGGGTTCGACGGCGCATGGAAAAAGGCGTCCGGCCCAGAGGCGCTCCGGGACCTTCTTCTGCTGGCGCGGCGCAAGCGGTGACGCGCGCGGCCGCTTCGCGGTTCCTGAAAAATTCCCCGATTCTGCAAAAAAAACTTGCTTTCCGCGCGAAAACGGGTTATGTTGCCCGCATAACACGATTGGAACGGGAATCTTATGGAATCACTGAAGTTCAGTCTGGTCCTGAAAATCCGGGACATGAACCGCTGCCGGTATTTCTACCGGGATGTCCTCGGGCTCGGCGATCCGCTGCTGGAAAGCAGGCAGTGGACCGAATTCAGCCTCGGCCAGGGCGCCACAATCTGTCTCGATTCTTCCGACGCCGCACTGCCGAAGGCGAATGAGACGGACGCCGTCTGCTGGCTGCTCCGCACCGATTCGCCTGCCGCCCTGCTGGAACGGCTTTCCCGCGCCGGATACGAACCGCTCCGGAAACGCGAGATCGTCGGCTACAGGCTGTATCTTTTCCGCGATCCGGAGGACAACCCCTTTTACGTTTCTTCACCCCTCACCCATTAACGCACGGAACTCCCGAATTATGGCATATCAGGTCATCGCCAGGAAATGGCGTCCGAAACGCTTCGCCGACATGGTCGGACAGGAACACATTGCACGGACCCTCAGGAACGCCGTCATCACCGGCAGAGTCGCCCAGGCCTATCTCTTCGTCGGACCGCGCGGAATCGGCAAGACCACCACGGCAAGAATCTTCGCGAAGGCGCTGAACTGCAAGCACCCCGTCGACGGCGAGCCCTGCTGCGAATGCGAATCCTGCCGCGCCATCGCCGAGGAACGCTCCGTCGACGTGATCGAAATCGACGCCGCCACGCACACCCAGGTCGACAACGCACGCACCATCTGCGAGGAAGCGCTCACCATGCCGATCTCCTCCAAATACAAGATCTTCATCATCGACGAAGTCCACATGCTCTCCAAGAGCGCATGGAACGCCCTGCTGAAGACCATCGAGGAGCCGCCGGAACACGTCAAGTTCATCTTCGCCACCACGGAGGTCAACAAGGTGCTCGCCACCGTGATTTCCCGCTGCCAGAGGTTCGACCTCAAGCGCATCCCCGCGAACCTGATCGCCGACCGGCTCGAGCTCATCGCAAAAACGGAAAAGGTCGCGATCTCGCGTCCCGCGATCGACGTGATCGCACGCGCCGCCGACGGCGGAATGCGGGACGCCCAGTCCCTCCTCGACCAGATGATCTCCTTCTTCGCCAGCGGCACGAACCAGGGCGCCGAAATCACCGAACAGCAGGCTCTTTCCCTCTTCGGGCTCACCGCGCCCGCCCAGATGAAGGGGCTGATCGCCGCGCTCGTCTGCAACAACGCCCGTTCCGTCATCGCCGGAATCCATGCGCTCGCCTCCGACGGCAAAAATCTTGAAGTGCTCTTCGATGAAATTCTCAGCTGGCTCCGCGGCATTCTCATGGTCACCATTCTGCCCGACCCGGCATCCGTTCTGGATGAAAATCCCGAGCGGATCGAAATTTACAGGGAACTTTCCAAGGCCGCGGGCCCCGGAGTCGTCCAGCGGCTCCTTGAACAGCTTGCCTCCACCGGATTTCTTCTGCGAGACGCCATCAACAAGCAGGTGTTCATTGAGACGGTCCTGCTCAAGGGAATGCGTCTGGCGCATGCGCCGCAGGCCAGCGACATCATCGCGCGGCTCAACTACATCCGGAAGACGGGCGAACTGGCGCCGCTGAATTCGGTTCCGGCCTACCTTGATCTCCCGCCGCGGCTCGTCATCGAGCGCGTCGGAGCTGCCCCTGCCGCCGCACAGGAACCCATCTCCGCTCCGGCGCAGGTTCCCGCTCCCGCGGCAAATGCGGTTCCCGCCCCAAAGCCGGCTCCCGTTTCCGCGGAACAGGCTCCCGCGCCGGAACCCACCCCCGTTTCCGCGGAACAGACTCCATCTCCCGAACCAGAACCCGTTCCGGAAGAACCCGTTCCGGAAAAAGAACCGGAACACAGGTTTGAAGAGGTTGTCGAAGAGGTCCGTGCGCCTTCGATTCTTTCCGACCCGGCCGCTCCGCCCGACTGCGACGATGCCGCCGACGATGCGCCTTCGGTTCCCGTTCCGCCGCCGCTTCCGCGCAAGCCGAAGAAATCACTGGACCAGCTGATCGCCGAGGCGGGAACGAATCCCATTGTAAAACAGGCCGGCGACCTTTTCGAAGGCCGCGTGGTCGATGTCATGGAACAGAACCCCGAGGAGTAATCCGGTCATGCGCTGCGAACACTGCGGGAAAGAGATCGCCGACGACTCCAGATTCTGCAAATACTGCGGAAAAGATGTCTATGTCACCCCGGAAATCGTGGATGACATTCCGCACCGCGCCCCGAATCAGGGGAAGAGCGGAGGGAGAGTGTGTCCCCGCTGCGGTTCGCACCATGTCATGGTCTATGTGGGGCGGACCGGATACAGTCCCGGGTGCGGCTGTCTGGGGCTCCTGCTGTTCGGCTGGCTGGGGCTTCTGCTCGGCCTGCTCGGAATGCATGACAAAGTCACGCTCGTCTGCAGCGACTGCGGCTATTCGGAAACGGTCCATGAAAAATCGACCGGATGCTGCGGCGTCATCGTCCTCATTCTGCTGATTCTCCTGATCGCCGCGGCCATTTCAAAGATGGGGTGAAAATCCATGCCGTTCTTTCATGACTGCTACCGTTCGCGCCGCGTTCTGGTGACCGGGCACACCGGGTTCAAGGGGTCGTGGCTCGCGTATCTGCTGGAACAGCGGCTGGGAAGCACCGTCTGCGGAATTTCGCTTCCGCCCGCGGAACTTTCCCATTTCAATCTTCTGAAACTGGAATCAGAATCGCACCTGATGGACATCCGGTCGCCGGAACTGGAACGCGTCTTTGCAGAATTCCGCCCGGAAATCGTGTTTCATCTCGCCGCGCAGGCGATCGTCCGCACCTCCTATTCCGATCCTGCCGGAACGTTTTCGACGAATGTCTCCGGCCTTGTCAACGTGCTCGAAGCCTGCCGGAATACGCCCTCCGTCCGCGCGATCGTGGTCGTGACCTCGGACAAATGCTACGAGAACCGCGAAACGTTTCAGCCCTACCCCGAAACCGCCCCGCTCGGAGGATTCGACCCCTACAGCGCGTCCAAGGCCTGCCAGGAGCTCGCCGCGCAGAGCTGGCGACGCTCGTTCTTCGGGAACGGGCCGCTGCTGGCCACGGCGCGCGCCGGGAACGTGGTCGGCGGAGGCGACTGGGCCGAATGCCGCCTGATCCCCGACCTCGTCCGCGCCGCCGCGGAGGGCAGGACCGCCGTCGTACGGAACCCGGATTCCGTCCGCCCCTGGCAGCATGTGCTCGAACCGCTTGCGGGCTACCTTCTGCTCGGGGAAAAACTTTTCGAGGGGGATTCCGCCTGCGCTTCCGCCTGGAATTTCGGTCCGGATTCTTCCGGAACCGTCACCGTGGCGCAGGCTGCGGAAACCATGAAGGCCGTCTGGCCCGCCGTAAAAAACCGCGTGGAACACAATCCCTGCGAACCGCATGAAGCCGTCCTGCTGAACCTCGACTGCTCCAAGGCCCGCGAAAAACTTCAGTGGCGTCCCGTCTGGAATGCGGAAACCGCCTTCCGCAGGACCGCCGAATGGTACAAACTCTTTTATGCGGAGCACCGGCTCGCGACGGCAGACGACGCCGACGCCTTCTTCGACTCCGTCCGAGGTCAGTCATGGATCACAGAATGAAAGCCGATTCCCTCCGCAGAAAGATTCTTGCCGAAACTGCCGAATACTGCCGGCTCGTCCATGGACGGAAGACTCCGTTCCGCCCCGGGGAAACGAAGATCAATTACGCAGGACGGGTCTTCGGCGAAAAGGAAATGATGAACCTCGTCGATTCCGCGCTCGAATTCTGGCTGACCGGCGGACGCTATACGGTCGAATTCGAAAGCCGCTTCGCCGCAAAGCTCGGCGTGAAGCATGCGCTTCTGGTGAATTCGGGGTCCTCCGCGAACCTGCTCGCCTTCATGGCGCTGACCCAGCCTGAACTCGGAAAGCGCGCCATCCATCGCGGAGACGAAGTCATCACCGTCGCCGCAGCCTTCCCGACGACCGTCGCGCCCGTCGTCCAGTTCGGCGCCGTTCCGGTCTTCTGCGACGTGGAGTCCGGCACCGCCAATCTCGACGTTTCCCTGCTCGCCCGTGCGCTTTCCCCGAAGACCAAAGCCGTGTTCCTGGCACATACGCTCGGAAATCCGTTCGATCTCGCCGCCGTCGCCGCCTTCTGCAGGGCCCATTCCCTCTGGCTCATCGAGGACAACTGCGACTCCCTCGGTTCGAAGTTCGCCGGAAAGTTCACGGGGGCATGGGGCGACATCGCAACCTCCAGTTTCTATCCGCCGCACCACATCACCATGGGCGAAGGCGGCGCCGTCTACACAAACAGCGACCGCCTCGCAAAAATCCTGCGTTCGCTCCGCGACTGGGGACGCGACTGTCACTGTCCCCCGGGCATGGACAATGCGTGCGGACACCGTTTCAGCGGAAAGTTCGGAACCCTTCCGCGCGGATACGACCACAAGTACGTCTACCGCCATTTCGGATACAATCTCAAGGCCACGGACCTTCAGGCCGCAGTCGGCTGCGCCCAGCTCGACCGGCTCGATTCCTTCACCGCAGCCCGCCGCCGCAATTTCAAATACCTCTTTGAAGGACTTTCCGGCCTGAACGGAGTCCTTCTCCCGGAAAAGCATCCGCTCGCGGAACCTTCGTGGTTCGGATTCCTGATCCGGCTGGCTCCGAAATGCGGAATCATCCGCAATGAACTCGTCAGAATTCTGGAAGAGAAAAAAATCCAGACGCGCAATCTGTTTGCCGGGAACCTCACGCGGCACCCCTGCTTCGCGCATCTTTCCGAAGGCACAGACTACCGGATTGTCTCCCCGCTGAAAAACACCGACTTCCTGATGAACCATGCGTTCTGGATCGGGGTGTATCCCGGCATGGATTCCCGCCGGCTGGATTTCATGATCTCCGCGATCCGCAGCGCTGTGAAAAAATAATTTTTCCCAAATCACTGGATTTCCAATGGGCTGCTCGCCCCTTGAACCCTCGGCAGGACTCAAAGAGCCCTGCACCCTGCGCAAAAAATCAATTTTTTGCGCTTGTTTTTTATCGACAAATGTCGACCATTGTTTTCCCCCTGGCCCCCCGAATCTCTGGAAAAGCAATCAATATTCCAAATACAGCAAAAAAAATTATTGTCGGCAGTTTCAGCATCAACTGCCGACAATAATAAAAATAACATGAAATATTCAAAAATCAAGCGGGAAAACACTTCTGCCAGCAATACAACGCAGAATGCCCGCCGTCCCGGAACAAAAAAACTTGCACCCCGTGCATTCGCGGTGTAAATTACCGGATTGCTCAGGAGAACCCCCATCATGAACGGCGACATCATCATCCGCGGCGCGGCGGAACACAATCTCAAGAACATCAACTGCCGGATTCCCCGGAATTCGCTCACGGTCATCACAGGCCTGAGCGGCTCCGGAAAATCCACCCTCGCATTCGACACTCTTTACGCCGAAGGCCAGCGCCGATATGTGGAAAGCCTTTCCGCCTACGCGCGCCAGTTCCTCGACCGGATGCGCAAGCCGAAAATCGAACACATCGAGGGACTCTCCCCCGCAATCGCCATCGAACAGCGCACCGCGGGCTCCAACCCGCGCTCCACCGTGGCGACCGTCACCGAAATTTACGACTATCTGCGTCTGCTTTACGCCCACACCGGCACCCCCCACTGCCCGAAATGCGGAAAGGAGCTCGCCGCCCAGTCCGCCGAGGCCATCTGCGACAAGATCAAGCGTCTGCCCGCCGGAATCCGCATGATGATCCTTTCCCCCTACATCAACGGCCGCAAGGGCGAACACCGCGACGTCCTCGAAAAAATCCGCAAGGACGGCTTCGTCCGGATCCGCGTGGACGGCGAAGTGGTCGAACTCACCGACAGGATGAACTCCCTCGCCAAGAACAAGCGCCACGAAATCGACGCCGTGGTCGACCGTCTGATGACCGGAACCGAACTCGATTCCACCCGCCTCAACGACTCCGTGGAAACAGCGCTCAAATTCGGGAACGGCGAACTGATCCTGCTGTACGAAGGGGTCGAACACGACGGCTCCAAGGTCTGGCGCGAGGAGCGCGTCAGCGAAAAGCTCGCATGCGCGGACTGCGGAATCAGCTTTTCTCCTCTGGAACCCCGCAACTTTTCGTTCAACAATCCGTACGGCGCATGTCCGCGGTGCAACGGCCTCGGTCAGCTGATGGTCATGGACCCGGAACGCGTGATCGTGCCGGACCTGCCCATCCGCAAGGGGGCGATTCCCGGCTGGCGCCGCGGCCCCGAACACCTCATCATCTATTACCGGCATCTGCTCCGCTGCATGTCCGAATTTCTCCATTGCCCCGACATGTTCACGACTCCGTGGAAGGACCTGCCGGAAAACGTCCGGAACGCCCTGCTCTACGGCACCGGAAGCGACCCCGTCGACTTCAGCTGGTACATGCACGGCAAGCGCTACAACATGGTCAAGCCCTTTGAAGGCATTCTCGCCAACCTCCAGCGCCGCGAGGAGGAAACCGAAAACGACAATGTCCGCGAGCGCCTGCAGGAATACATGACCAACCGC
Source organism: uncultured Victivallales bacterium (assembly GCA_964534535.1). Lineage (GTDB taxonomy): Bacteria > Verrucomicrobiota > Lentisphaeria > Victivallales > UBA1829 > CAZHPP01. The sequence continues at coordinate 11,175 of CAZHPP010000081.1, forward strand.
GTCTGCCCCGAATGCGGCGGAAAGCGCCTCAAGCCGGAAAGCCTCGCCGTGACCGTGGGCGGACTTTCCATCCACGACTTCAATTCCATGTCCGTGGAAAAGGCCATCGAATTTCTCTCC
>CAZHPP010000082.1:0-4864 GCA_964534535.1 uncultured Victivallales bacterium
GGAAGGACGCTCCGGCGGATTTCCGCCTCCAGCAGCGAAAGCGCCTCATTTTCAGGGAGCGAGGCAAGGATCTTTCCGTGCCGGAAGACCACCGCTTTCCCATCGCCTCCCGCCAGTCCGAGATCGGCGTCGGAAGCCTCGCCCGGCCCGTTCACCACGCAGCCCATCACAGCGATCTTGTGCAGTCCGAGGCGCTTTCCGGACCCCTTGAGCTCCGCGACCATGCGCTCGACCTCGTCCGCCATGCGCTCCAGATCGATCTTCGTGCGGCCGCAGGTGGGACAGGAGACGATTTCCGGCTCGGCGGAACGCAGTCCGGCGGCCTCCAGAATCCTCTGCGCCGCATAGACTTCGCGCACGGGAGGCGCGGTCAGACTCACGCGGAGCGTGTCGCCGATTCCCTCCATCAGGAGCGTGCCGATCCCCACGGCAGACTTGACGATGCCGCGCGCCGGAGTTCCGGCCTCGGTCACGCCGATGTGGAGCGGAATGTCCGAAATCTGCGAGAAATGCCGGCATGCGTCGACCGTGGCGGTCACGGAACTGGATTTGAGCGAAACTTTCACGCTGGTGAACCCGAACCGCTCCAGAAGCTTCGTCTGGGCTAGCGCCGCTTCGGCCAGCGCGTGCGCCATGGCCTCCCGCGGAGAAAGCCCCTTCGCCAGCATGGAATCGTAAAGCCCCTTCGGGAGACTGCCCGAATTGGCGCCGCAGCGGATGGGAATTCCGGCGGCTCCGGCGGCTTCGGCGACAAGCTTCACGCGGTCCTCGGAACCGATGTTTCCCGGGTTGATCCGGACCGCATGGACTCCGGCGCGGATCGCTCCGAGCGCCAGCCGATAGTCAAAGTGAATGTCTGCGACGACCGGGATCGGCGTTCCGGCCAGGATTTCCGGAAGCGCCCCGACCGCCGCGGGATCTGGCACGGCCACGCGCGCGATCTGGCATCCGGCCGCGGCGAGTTCGCGGATCTGGGCGAGCGTGGCCGCCGCGTCGGAGGTCGGAGTGTTGCACATCGACTGGATCGAAACGGGAGCGCCGCCCCCGATTTCGACGGAACCGATCCGGATTTTACGGGTTTGTCTTCGCGGGAACATTGTTCTGCGCCGGGGCTGCGGCCGCGGGTGCGGTCTTCGCTCCGGGCTCCTTCGGGATGAAATCATTGACCAGACGCTTGGCGTCATAGAACGTGACGTAGATCATGAAGCAGATCAGGAATCCCACGAACGCATAGGTGATCGGGCGCAGCAGGGCCGGGGAAACCGGACGCCGCAGGATCATTTCCAGCAGCGAAAGCACGAACGTGCCGCCGTCCAGCACAGGGATCGGCAGAAGGTTCAGCAGCCCCAGGTTGAACGTGATGATCACCACGAGATAGAGTCCCTGGATGAACGAGCCGCGGTAGATCGAAAGATAAAGGACCCGGCCGATTCCGAGCGGGCCGGAGGCGTGTTTCGGCTTGATGGTCGTGGCCGCGTTGGTGAGCCCGAGCCGGTTGCCGACCGCCACGGCGATCCCGCGCATGGATTTGTAGGTGAGAACCATCACGTCCGAAAACTGCTTCCACGGATTCGGATGCGTGAGATAGGCGTACTGGATCCCGATCGTATAGAATTTCTTGAATTCGGGACGGAGCGAACAGCGGATTTCCTTTCCGGCGCGGAGGCAGACGAGTTCGACCGGAGCGCCCTTCCCCATGGCGATCCGCTCCGCGACGAGCTCGGCCGTAGCCGGTTCGCCGCCGATCGAAACGATCCGGTCGTCCTTTGCGAGCCCGGCTTTTTCCGCAGGACCGCCCTTCACGGAACCGTTCACGACCATCGTGTCGGGATTGTACATGATCCCGATCATCCAGCGCCCGGACTCGCCTTCGGCTTCATCCGGCTTCGGAACGATTCCGGAAAGCTCGACGGTCTTCCCCTTCCGTTCGACCCGGAACGAGAGCGGCTTTCCGAGAGAATCGTCCACGGCCAGGGAAATCTCCTCGAAGGAGGAAACGTCCTTTCCGTTGACCGCAATCAGACGGTCTCCGTCAAGCACGCCGGCCTTTGCGGCTGGAGAATTCTTTTCCGGATAGAGCATCAGCGGTATTTTCGGGGTGAAGAACGGGTAGGCGATCTCCTCGTCCGGCATGTATTTTTTGTTGACGGCGGGGATGTACGCAATTTCCTGCGTTTTTCCATTCCGCAGGACGCTGAGCTTCACGGGGCCGATCGTGATGAGAATGTCCCGGACGAGGCCCTGCCAGTTGGTGTTGATCTGTTTTCCGTTGAGAGCCACGATCCTGTCGCCGGGACGGAGCCCCGCGCGGAATTCGGGGCTGTTCTGTTCCACGGAGGCGACCTCGATTTCCCGGAGTTCGGGCAGTCCGATCGGGAATCCGGCGATCCAGATCACCACGGCGAGCGCGAACCCGAAAAGAAAGTTGAAGAACGGTCCCGCGAATACGGTAATCATCATGTCGAGCGGCTTTGCGGGTTTGAGCTCGATTCCGTTTTCATCCTTGATCGGCTTTTTGGAATCCTTCTCGTCGACCTGCGGAATTTCCACATAGCCGCCGAAGGGCAGCCAGCCGATCCGGTATTCGACCCCGTGATATTTGCGACCCCAGGCCTTCTTGAACCCGATCGAAAAAGCGGAAACGTGAAGTCCGCGCCATTTCGCGGCAAGGAAATGTCCGAGCTCATGGATGAAGATGCAGAATCCGAAAAAGAACACCATAAAGAGGACCGAGGCTGCGATCAGCAGAAAATGCATCATAACGTGTCAGGCCTTTCGTTGAAAAGTTTCAGCAAAGCGGGCGGCTTCGCGCGCCGCGGCGAGAATTTCAGGGAGCGAAGGAGCGGAAGCGCGCCCCGTCCCGCAGAGGGAATCGAGCGCGCAGCCGTCGATGCGCCAGATATCCGCGAAACCGATTTTCCCGCGGAGAAAGCGGTCGACGGCCGTTTCATTGGCGGATTCGAGCACGGCGCCCGCGGCGCCGCCCAGAGACAAAACCTTCCGCGCGAATCCGAGCGAGGGAAACCGCGTTTCGTCCGGACGCTCGAACTCGAGTTTTCCGAGCGCGGCCAGGTCAAGCCTGCCGAGCCCGCCGCAGCAGCGCTCCGGGAACGTGAACGCATACTGGATCGGATACCGCATGTCCGGAAGGCTCAGCTGCGCCTTGACGGAACCGTCCGGGAACTCGACGAGCGAATGCACCGCGGACTGCGGATGGACCAGGACATCGATCTGAGAAGATTCCGCGCCGAACAGCCATGCGGCCTCAATCATTTCGAAGGCCTTGTTCATGAGCGTGGCGGAATCGACCGTGATCTTCTTCCCCATGTTCCAGGTGGGATGTCTGAGCGCTTCGGCGGGAGTCACTTTTTCCAGCCGTTCCGCGGACCATTTCCGGAACGGACCGCCGCTGCAGGTGAGCACCAGCCGCGAAAAACTGCGGCTTTCCCCCTGAAGACACTGGAAAATGGCGCTGTGTTCGCTGTCGACCGGAAGAATCACCGCATGATGTTCGGCCGCCGCCCGCATGACGACCGCGCCGGCGGAAACCAGCAGCTCCTTCGTGGCGAGTGCAAGGGTTTTGCCCGCTTCGGCCGCGGCGAGCACGGCGGGAAGCGAACTCATGCCCACGATCGCGCAGAGGACCAGGTCGACTTCGGGAAGAGATGCGAGTTCCGCGATGCTTTTCATGCCTCCGAGCGCGCGGCATCCGGAGGGAAGCATCGCGGCAAGTTCGGGAACGCGTTTTTCATCGCCCGTCGCCGCGAAGCGGCAGCCCAGCAGGGCGGCCTGTTCGGCGAGACGCCGGGTCCGGCTGTTGCCCACGACCCCGACGACTTCCACGCGGCCGCGGAGCGCAAGCGCGACTTTTACGGCGCTTTCGCCTACGGAACCGGTCGAGCCGAGGATGAGCACGCGTTTTTTCATTTGTGCGGGCTTTCCAGCAGGAAGGTGCACGGGCCGTCGTTGTGGATTTCCACTTTCATATCAGCGCCGAAGCGTCCCGTTTGAACGTTCTTCACGCCGTTTTTGCGGATCAGGTCGATGAATTCGAGATAAAGTTTTTCCGCGGGACCGGGAGCGGCCGCATTGTCGAAGCCGGGCCGCCGTCCCTTCACGCAGTCTCCGTACAGGGTGAACTGGGAAATCACGAGCGCGGCGCCGCCGGTGTCCAGCAGCGACAGGTTCATCTTGTCCTGGTCATCGTGAAAAATGCGGAGATTCGCGCATTTCGAGGCCAGGTATTCCGCATCGGCGGAACCGTCGGCATGCGTCACGCCGACGAAGATCACGAGTCCATCGCCGATCTTCCCGATGGTCTGGCCGTCCACAGCGACCGAACCGGATGTCACTCTCTGAATCAGGGCGCGCATGACGTTCTCCTCCTTCTCAGCGGGAGCCGTGCTGGCCGATAAGGTTCAGGAATTCGAGCCGGGTGTCCTGTTCGCGGCGGAAGCTGCCCAGCATCGAGGAGGTCAGCATCATGGAATTCTGTTTTTCCACGCCGCGCATCAGCATGCAGAGGTGCTGCGCCTCCACGACCACGCCCACGCCTTCCGGCTGGATGCTTTCCTGAATCTGATGGGCGATCTGCTGCGTCATGCGCTCCTGAATCTGGAGCCGGCGCGCGAACACGTCCACGAGCCGCGCGAGCTTGCTCACGCCGAAGACGCGTCCCTTCGGAATGTAGCCGATATGGCATTTTCCGAAGAACGGAAGCATGTGGTGTTCGCAGAGACTGTAAAATTCAATGTCGCGGACGATGATCATGTCGTCGCAGTCCTGCTGAAAGATCGCGCCGTTGATGACATTGTCGATGTCCTGCTTGTAGCCGCGGGTGAGGAATTCCAGGCTTTTCCGGACC
>CAZHPP010000082.1:4880-10980 GCA_964534535.1 uncultured Victivallales bacterium
GTCTTTTTCAGGCCTTCGCGTTCGGGGTCTTCTCCGAGTTCGAGCAGAATCTTGCGTATTTCCTCTTCCATGAACAGTCCTTATGTTAATGATTCTTTTGTCTGTGCCAGAAGGACGGAGGCGAAGGCTTCAATCCCTTCGCCGCGTCCGCAGAAACCCATGCCCTCGGTGGTCTTGCCCTTGACGGAAACCCGTCCGGGATCGATTCCGAGCGTGCGGGCGATGTTCGAACGCATCTGCGGGACGTAAGGCGCGATCTTCGGAGCCTGGGCCACGATGGTCAGGTCGGCGTTGACCACGGTCCAGCCGGAAAATCCCGGGAGCGAAAACGCTTTCCCGAGCAGGACCAGACTGTCGGCGTCCCTGAACGCAGGGTCGGAATCCGGGAACAGCTTTCCGATGTCGCCCAGCGCGAGGGCGCCGAGAAGCGCATCCGTGAGCGCATGGAGCGGCGCATCGGCGTCGCTGTGGCCGAGGAGTCCTTTCGCGAACGGGATTTCCACGCCGCAGAGCACCAGTTTCCGCCCTTCCGCAAAACGGTGGGCGTCATATCCGGAACCGATTCTGAATCCGAAATCCATGTCAGACAACGCATCCCATCAGATAATGCCAGAGCACGAACGAAACGGCCGTGAGTCCGGCCGAAGCAAATGCGCGCATCCAGCTTTTGAAAACAAAGCTCAGAATGGAAAGGACGAGCCCGGCCAGCATCCCTGCGGGCGCGAGCACCAGCCCCAGGAAGACGGAAAAGTTCAGCACTCCCATGCCGAACCAGCTCCAGAATCCCGGCTGTTCCGAGTTCGCGACCTGTTCCGGAAGTCCGCCGCAGAGATATGCGGTTCCGGCGCAGAGCGACGAAACGCCGACGGCGATCCCCAGAACAAAAATCAGAATGGATATCAGCACTTTCATCGGCCGAACCGTTCTCCTCCGTTCCACGATTCCGGTAATATAGCTCGTCCCGGCGCGTTATTCCAGTGCGGGGAAAAAGAAAAATCAGGACAAGGAAACGGGAACCGGGTTCCTTCACTTGTCCCCGTTCATGGCCTTGTCGAACTTTTTGGCTTTTTCGAGCTGAAGTTTCTTTTCCGGCGTGTCAAACTGATTGTGACAGACCGCGCGGAACGCGGATTCGACCGACTCCATTGCGTCCTCCGGCAAACTGACGAACGCGACATGGCCGTCGGCATACAGCACGTTCACGCCCTTGTCATGATTTCCGGGATAGTCCATCGCAAGCACGGTCGACGCGGGCGAAGCGCATTTCTTCAGGACGGTTCCGCCGAAATAAAGATAGGAAGTCTCGTCCTCGCCGTTTTCATGGGCGAAGGCCGGACATGTGAAAATCTTATCCGGAATATCTTGGTTAAAGGCGCAGAGCATGTCAAAGCCGTCCTCGTTGTCGGCAGGTGGATACATCCCAAACTTGGTTTCATACTGAGCCATGGAAAGCCCGATCTGCTTGAGATTTGACATGCACTGGACCTCGCGGGCCCTGGTCCTGGCCTGGCTGAGAGCCGGAAGCAGCATGGCGGTCAGAATTCCGACAACCGCGAGAAACAGAATGATTCCCGACGCCGCAAAGCATCCGAACAGCCAGCAGCCGATGGTTTTCGGCGCGGGAACTTCCGCACCGCATTTCGGACAGACTCCGCCGTTCGCGCCCTCGGGAATTTCGAAGGAGGCGCGGCACTTTGTGCATGTGATGAATCGGGATGCCATAATCGTATTTTACTCCGGTGAAGATTCAAATTTTCAAATAAGATAGCCGTTCCGGAAACATTTGTCAAATGCGCCGGGACTTTATTTCCGGAATGCGGAGTTGTTTTTTCACGGAACGCTGTTATATTATCGGTCATTCTGTCCATGAGGGAGTAATCAGCGTGCGGACGACGCACGCAGCAAGTCAACATACCGGCTTTCCGCCTGGCTTGCTTTCAACGGTGAGACTCATGTACAACCCGGCTGTGCGAGTTGTACGGAGTTCCTCGTTCTCCCCAATCTCCGCACCGGGAACACGGAAACTGAAAACCACGAAAGCGGTGCGGCATGAATGTCATTGAAGTCCTTCTGATCGGGGTGAGCCTTTCCATGGATGCGCTGGCAGTCTCGCTGGCGCTCGGCGCGGTGGAACGCTCGAATTTCAACTGGAAGAAGATCGCTCTGACGGCCTTTTTCTTCGGCTTTTTCCAATTCATGATGCCGGTGACGGGATGGTTCGGCGGAAGCCTCTGCGGGGAAATCGTCCGGACCTACGGCAGGATCGTCGCGGCAATCCTTCTCTGCGGGATCGGCGGAAAGATGATCCACGACCGGAACGAGGAGGAACACCCCGAATTCGGACTGAAGCAGCTGACCATGCTCGCCTTCGCGACCAGCATCGACGCACTCCTGATCGGAGTCGGATTCGCCTGTCTCGGGCGGACGGGGATCATCGCGGATTCCGTCGTGATCGGAATCACAACGTTCCTGATCTCCGCCGCCGGATGCGTGGCGGGAAGACTTTCCGGGAACCTTTTCGGCAGCAGATGCAATCTTCTCGGCGGACTCGTCCTGATCGGAATCGGCATCAAGGTCCTGTTCTTCGGATAATTCCGTGAAATTCAGCGGAGCCGGAATTCGCGGAACACGCTTTCACCCGGCGCAAGATGCAGCGTTTCATCCATGGCGAACTGCGGAAGCGCCGGATCATTCTTCACATGAAGCGTCATCGCCTCATGCAGGGGATTGTGAAATTCGAACCGCCACACATCGGCGATCTGCGAACTCATTCCGACGACGGCCTCCCTGCGGCTTACCGCGAACGGGTGTCCGATGAACAGTTTCTTCCCGGATTCTTCCCCCGTCAGGACCACGGGGGACGCCCCCTGCTCCACGGGAACCGCACGGAGCTTTCCTCCGCAGAAGACCGCTGCGGCCTGTCCGTCGTTCAGTCCTGTGACGCTCAGCGGCAGGTTGGCGGGCAGTTCCACGATTCCGGAAATCGTCCCTTCGAACGGAGCCTTCAGGGTCAGAATGTATTCCGTTCCGAGGACCCTTCCGCGCTCCGCGTGAACAGCATACCCTGTTCCGTGCTTCGGATTCAAGCCGAACTGATTGTAAAATTCCAGCGTCTTTGCGAACGGGTCCTTTTCCAGACGGTGGATTCCGGCGAACAGAAGTTTCAGCCTGAGTTCCGTTCCGGCAGGCACAAGTTTCCCCTGATGGAAGAACAGGAACCGCGAATTATCCTCCAGGACCAGACCGTCGGAAAGGACATAGACGGCAAGGGTGCCGAACACATTGCCTTCGAAGCAGAGGAAATCGCCTTTGGAAAGTTTCTGAAGCCTCTTGAGCGCCGTCTTCTTTCCTCCGATCCATCCTGTGACCCGGCCGGCGCCGTTCAGGGCAATTCTTCCGGGGGTCAGGAACCTTCCGTCCGGAGAAACAGGATAATCCTGAAGGATCCGGAGCGTCTGGTCCCAGAGATACGGCGCCATGCCGTCCGGCTTGACGAGATAGAGCGTCTTGACGGCATCCGTGGCAAGATATCTGGACGGTGTAAACGGGAACAGCGTACGGTGCGGGTCGATGACGGGAGCCGAATCCAGCGGGAAGACACCATCCATATGCTGGAGCGCGATCATGGCATTGGAGCCGGCCGTGAGAAGACGCGGCCGGTTGTGGATTCCGCCTTCGGCGCCCGGAACCATGTTTCCTCCCCAGGACCGGAAGGGCAGGTTCGGAGCAATGGCTCCGTCGCGGAAGAAGTATGGTTTCATCCAGGCAGTCGGATGGTTTTCCGGCGAACCGTCATAGCGAAACGAACCGGAGCCGAGCTTTTCATCGCTCACGAACGCGCCGAGCGGACGGATCCGTCCGTTCCAGGGACCTTTCCACGGCATGACGCCGTCCATGGCGTAGCTGATGAGATACGGGGAGCCGTCCGCACGCTTCTGAAGGGAATAAAGCAGCGGATTGTTCCGGTCCATGCAGTAATAGTCGCGCATCAGCCAGGAGTCGGAACACATGCTGCGGGTGACAGCCGTTTTTCCGCCGGAAGTTTTCAACTTTGCCCAGATGTGCTTCTGGCGCTCGTTGGTGAAAGCGGTTTCGAAATGGAATTTCTTCGCTTTCGGGAAAAAGCGGCGGATCAGCGTGTCTCCGTCATGAATTTCAACCGATTCGATCGGCTCGTCCGCGGAAGCGTCCAGGACGAGCGGCCAGAAGCTCAGGATGCGGCTGTAGAGGTCGCCGTCGGGGTTCATGTCGCCGCGCGGCATGACGAGCTGGAGCCGGGGACCGCTGGAAACGCCCATGCCTCCATAGCACGGCATGCCGGGATAGAGGTTCCGGCTTCCGCGTGAAACGCTGCTGGAAAGCACCGATGCGAGCTGTCCGATGTCCGACGCATGGATGAAATTATGGAACAGGGTTCCGTTTTTCGCCCGGGCGATTTCGTCCGCCGAGGTCATCAGAGTCAGCGCCTGCGGCCAGATGTACTGTACGTCGCGGCAGGTTCCGGCATAGGCATCCATGGCAAGATCGACCGTGCGCCCGTGTTCCTGCGTCACAAGGCCCATGGTGCAGACGCTCCGCATGTCGTAATACGGATAGGGGTTGTCCCGGAAATCATACCAGCCGGAATTGGCCTGGAACGAAAGCTGGGTGTAAAGATAATAGAGGTCGGCTCCGCAGGCGGAATTGCTGCCGGTCCGGACCATGGTCTTGAAGCGCTTCTTCCCGGGATCAAGCAGAAATTCGCCGGGATAGAGCGGCGCGTCGCCGTAGACGTACTGATGGTTGCCGTCCGTATTCCGGTATGTGAATCCGGGCAGAGCCAGGAACTTTTCCCCGCTGAGGCCGCGGCACTCCCGATGGAGGGATTCAAACGCTTCAGGCGTCAGGGATTCGAAATCTTCCAGAAACACGATGAAGTCATATCCGGCGGCTTTTGCCGCAGCGGCATATTCCGCCGGCGTGCTCTTCCCCGTGGAATGAGTGGTCCTGGCACCGATGATTCCATTGTAAATGCGTTCCTCGTGCGGAAAATCGGAGGAAGACGATATTTTCGGGAGAGCCTCCGCGGAAAGGGTTCCGGAATTCGCTGAAAGATCGCGGAAGAGCTTCACGCAGAAGGCGGACCACTGACTCGGAAATCTGTCCGCGCCGCTGCGGAAGAACTTCTGCGCGATTTCGCGTCCGACAGCCGTTCCGGAGGAAAGCAGGATCGAACACCTGGGGTTCGTGCCGAGATATGCGACCTTTCCGCGTCCGAAATCCCGGATTCCGGCGACGGGCGCATTTTCGCCGCAGGGCTTTTTGCCGCGCACGCGTTTCTGGTACTGCTCCAGACCGAAATGGCGAATCTGGACGCTCTGCGTTCCGGCGCCTGCGCGCAGAAGGACCCGCCAGTCGCTGCCGGCGGAGAACGGAACCGTCCCCGCAAGGCTGGTCGAGGGATGCGCGGGAAGCAGCAGTCCTTTCACCGTTCCCGCATACGATGGATCGATTTCGCATCCGGAAGCGAAGACGTCGCCCATTTCCGGTCCGAAGCGGTGAAGGAATTTCTCCGGAAAATTCACGATTTCAAAGCGGATGTCCGCCCCGAACTCGTCGCCGAGACGCATCGGGACGATCGTATTTCCGAACCACTGGGAATACGTGACCGTGATCAGCAGTCCGCCGCCGTTCCTCACATATTCCTTCAGACAGGCGACCACCTGTTCATCGCGTTTCGTGAGGGAAAGCCGGGAGAAGGGCAGCACCGTGACGCAGCGGCTTGAAGCCAGAATTTCCGGCGTCAGTTCGTCCCAGCGGCAGACGGAGATTCTTTCGAATCCGGCTTTCTTCAGGTCTTCCCGGAAAACGGAGGAAACGGCATTTTCCGGGAGCATCTCGTCGCCGTTGAAGACAAACAGAAGATCATTGCGGCGGATTTTTCCATCCGTGTTTTCCAGTACGGCGCGGACCCCGTCGAAGAAGAACTTTCCGGCCTTGGTGGTCCTGAACTCCACGATGAAATCGGTCGTTTCTGCGGGCTGGTCGATCTCAATGGAGAAATTCTGGTTCTTCGTCGGTTTGTGAAAAACGGGAGATAGCCGGAACCCCTGTGCAGTCA
>CAZHPP010000083.1:0-10978 GCA_964534535.1 uncultured Victivallales bacterium
TATCGTGACTTCTGGAGTAGGTCCTAATGCACGGAACAGCTATGCCAATGTGCTTTCAAAACTGGGGTATGCTCCGGATACACAGTCCCCGTCAATCAGAAACAGCGTCTTTGTCTGCCAGGCGCCGCCGAGTCCACGGAATGCCTACACTCGATTGGCAAATGCTTTGATTTATGGGATCAATTTCGGGTTATATGTCAAGTCCTATAGTGCCTCGGCGGTTTGGCCGAAATACAACCGTTTCAGGAATCCATCCAAGCAGTTGTATATCAGTGATAACATCGGTCCAACAAAAGATGACATGTTCTATCTTACCAATCGTGGCAGGGGCCCCGATTGGTCTTCTGGCGGTGCTCTATACGGCTGGCATTCAGGTGCCTGCAATATGCTCTGGATTGATGGAAGTGTCTCGCAGGTCGTACAGCGTACTCCAGACATCGGCGCGATCTATGATCCGGGCACCGGTTTAAAGCAAGGTGGCCCATGGTTTTACTACCAGGGCTATTGATTTCCAAACGGAGGCGCAAAAATTCTTGATGCGTCTTCTTTCCCTGAATCGGTAAAAATCCTTCATCGGACTTTTGACATCTCTCCTTTTATTTCGACGTGTACAACCTCAACAAACAAGGAAAACGTTATGAGAAAACTTCATCTCGGGGCCATGCTTGCAGCCGTCGCCGCGGCAGCAGGAACAGCCGCGGAACCGGAATACTACTGGGATTTCGACAAGACGGATTCTCATGGAGTTATCGAGAATCGCGGCTGCATGAAGCAGTCTGTTTCTTTACGGGCTCCGTGTTCATCCGGCGCGGGCGTAAACGGGTCGGCGGGACTGATTCCGGATATAAAAAAAAGAGCTCTCGCCGGATATTTCAAGCTTGACTGGCCGTCCTTTACTCTGGAAATGAAATTCAAGCTTAACAAGGAAATATCCGCATCGGGCGGAGCTACTTTGTGGCAGTATATGTATCACAGCTGGAAACGACGTGTTTTCACACTCGGAATCACGGGAAAAAAAGAACTGGAATTCGATTTTATCAAACGCAGCGATGACGGAAAACAGCAACTGGAACATTTTACACTGAAAAGCCATCCGGAGGAACTGATTCCCGGAAAATTTCATACCCTGCGTGTGACAACAGCTTCCGGCGGAAGCATGAAGCTTTATCTTGACGGACGCCTTGTCGCCGCAAAAGACAAAGCTCCGGGGTTCAATGATCTCTCCGGAGTCATTCCACGAGAGTATCCACTGATGTTTCTGGGGATCGACATGCGCTATCCGGATGTGCCGCAACGTCTTTTCGACGGCGTGATCGACGACCTGAAAATTATGAAAGGTGAAATTCCTCCGGAGGAGAGCGATATCACTGCGACCGGGATGACCGATGCGAAAGTTCTGCAATTGGAATCCACATGGAACTCCACAACGCCGTTTCAGGTGCTCGATAAAGAACAGACCACACTCGGCGTCTTTCATAAAGCCGATGACAAATACACAAAAGCCGCGGCAAATGCACGTGTGAAACTCGACGGAGAGAGGCTCATTGTAGAAATCCGCTGTCCGCTTCCGGAGGGGATCCGGGCTGAAAAGAAAGGCAATTCCATCTGGTCGGGAGATGTGGCAGAGTTTTTTTTCCAGCCGGTCAAGGGGGAAAGCAAATATTTTCAGTATGCGGCAAACATCAATGGCAAAAGCACGGCATACCGATATAAAAGTCCCGGCACGCCCGACACGGCATGGAAAAGCGCATTTCATTCGGAAATCAGGGAGGAACCAGGCGCGTTCATCGTCGCGTTTACAATTCCCTGTGCGGAAATCGGTCTGGACAAGATAGCGGACGGAGATACGGCAGGCGTTAATTTTACCCGCTGCGGCAACAGTGCGGGAGGGAAATCGACATGGGCAAATGTCGGTGACGACTTTCACAATCTGAAAGGCATGGGCACTCTGGTATACGGAAGTTATCAAAACTATTTTAATCGGAAACTGGCGGCTGACCGGGAAAAATTCAAACACATTTCCGGAGATCCGGCTCTTAAAGGCGAACTGAATCGGCAATTTGCATCCCTTGAATCCGACATCGCGAAAAACGCCGGCAATACAAAATATTTCGAGCCGCTGGAAAAACGTTTTTACAACCTCCAATCCACCATGACCCGGTATGCGCTTTCCGGAAAAAAACTGCTTCTCTTTCAGCCCGGCGTCTGGAGCAACAGTCTTGAACCGGATCTTCTGACCGTTCCGCTGAAAAAGCTCAAAATCACGGCATTCCCGAATTCACGCGCTATTGTCGGAATCGTTGCGGCGAATCTTACAAGCATCCCTTATCTCGGACAGATCAAGGCCGTATCCAAGCCGGAACTTCCATCGTTTTCCACCGACAGCGGACGTCCCGCATGGCTGGATTCCATAGAACTGCGACGGGGAATCCCGTTGAGGGATACCTCAGGCATCCGTCTGTTTGATCCGATCGTCGAACTCCCGCTCGGGACACTTTTCGAGGTTCCCGCGTTCGATGTCACCCCGCTCTGGGTTTCCGTGAACACATCGAAACTTCAGCCGGGAACCTATCGGGCTTTTCTTTCCGCCAAAAGCTCCCTCGCAGAGTTTCCAAACGAATCCGTTGAATTGGAAGTGGAGGTGAAAGATCTGGATCTTTATCCCGAACGCTTCGACAGCTGTCACTACAACTATATTACGCCGAGATATGCGGATTCTCAAGAACTGCTCAAAATATTCACCTCGCGGGATGTAAATTACATTTATCTGGACCCGCCCGGACATATTGCCCTGGATATTTATCCTCCGACAGACCGGGAAGGCAATCTCACCGGTCCGTCCGATTATACACAGATTGACCATGTGATTGAAAATTATGTAAAGGCAGGCATGCCGCTGAAACGAATCAAATTATGGTTTTTCCTTGCGCTGGACCTTCATTATGGTCTCCGATACAAGGGAAAGGCTTCACCGCTCAAATTCGATACTCCCGCATGGAACAAGGCATATGCCGCATGGCTGGCTGATTTTACGGGGCATTTGAAGTTAAAATATGGCATCGGTCCTGATCGTATTGTCTTCTATACTCTGGACGAGCCGAACGGCAGTGTGGACGATCCCAAATCAAAGAACAACTTTGCCTATCGTGCCGGGAAGATGATCAAAGCCGCGAATCCGGCTTACAGAACCATGATCAATCCGCAGTTGAATGGAAACAGTGCGGAACTCCGGAAAACCCTTGCGAAGCTCGCCGAGTGCTACGATACCCTTGAACTCTATCGTCCCAGGGCAACACCGGAACTGGTAAAATTCGTCAAAACACTGCCGTACAAGGAGTTCTGGACCTATACAATTTTAGGAAAGACAACACCGCCCGATGTCTATCGTCGGGCTTACTGGGAAAATCTGCGCGATGGATTCAATTCATGCGCCAACTTCTGGCATTGCGACGCGCATGCGGGCGGTGATGGATTCAATTCCTTCGATACGTTTCGCGACGGAAAGAACCGCGCCGACTACGGAACGCTTTTCGTCGACTTTAACAATAAGAAGGTTGCGACATCCCGCCGTCACGAGGCACACGATCAGGGATTCATCGACTATCAGCTCGGCACACTCTGCCGTGAACTGGCGAAGGGACGTCCCGAAGCGGAAAAGGTGGAGAAAATCATCTCAGAGGGAGCGGGCGGTGACATTGAAGCCATGGATGCAGCACGTGCAAAACTGACAGAAATCGCACTGGAACTCAAAGGAAAGCAATCCGCAAAATAAAATAAAAGGAACAACAGGTTCTGCCGCACTAATCCAGAAATCTGATGACCAGAAGAAAGTATTTGAATGGGAAACAGCAGAAAAAACGTTATGCTGTCTGCGGCGTCTCCACCCGCGCAATCTATCAGTACATCGGCCCCGCGATCGGGGATGCCGTGTTCTGCTCGATTCAGGACAAAACCGTGCACGACCTCACCGGATTCATCCGATAAAGCGGCCTCAGCGGGAACCGGGCTTCTTCAGCCAGACCGGTTCCGCGGCGCGTGTATAGTTCCAGCGGAGAAGAGTCTGCTTTTTGTATCGGTAATACGCCCGGTAGGAACGGACGATTCCTCCGCGGCGGAACCGTTCCGGCATGACGGCGGCAAACGCGTTTTCCGGAAATCTGAACGGTCCGGAATCCCCCGGGAGCTTCCAGAATTTCAGGTACATTGCACGGCACGCATGAGCCCGTCCGAAGCGCCGTTCATATTCGTCCAGAAGCGCGCCCAGATGAAGCCGGAGCCAGCGGCGGACTCCCGGATTTTCCAGCGAGACGCGGCAGGGATGATTCCGATGCGTCGGGGCGAATCTGCCTTCCGGTCTTCCGTGCAGAAAATCATACGTGGAAAGCAGCTGGCAGGATTCGAGAATCATCTTGACCACATGCGAGTCGCAAAGCGCGCGTGCGGCTTTGACGGGATTCCGGTCGACGACAAAAATATTCATCATGCCACCTGCGCGATTTCATGGAGCGGACGCTCCCTTCCGGGTTCGGTGAGAATGGCGAAGAACGCCCCCAGCATGATCGCCGCCGAACGGCAGACCAGCATGTTCAGGACGTCGAACTGGCGGTACTCGCCGTTCATGACGTCGTAAATGAGAACGAAGAAAATCATCTGGAAGAAAATCCGCCAGCCGACCAGTCTGTACTTGATCAGAATGTAATTCCCCAGAATCGGCCAGACGAAAAACGTGTAGGCAAACCAGTGTTCGTACCAGCAGAAGATGTAAAGCAGACAGAATCCGGCCCAGAATCCCATCGGCGCCATGACCATCCGCGTGAATGCGCGCCTTGCCGGGATATCGCCGAAAATCCCGCCCGAATGGATCAGCAGGACCGTGAACGCGATCCAGTAGCCCTCCGGCATCTGCAGCGCCTGATAGAGCCAGAAAGAAAAGGTGAGCACGACAGCCATCGCGAACGCCTGATGCAGCGAAACCTCCGGAAAATCTTCTTTCGGCTCCTCCGACATGGGGATGCAGGTCTCGGCCGCATAAATGGCAAGCAGCGCCCACAGTCCGCTGAACTGGATCAGCACGAACCGGTTGATTCCCGCGAGCATTCCCGGCGTTGCCTTCATGGAGATCACGGCGATCACAAGGATGATCACGGCCTCGGCGCGGCGTCTGCGGAATGTGTACATGCAGAAAAGCGTCCCGAAGAAAAGCGCGCAGAGGGAAAGGATCACATTCGGCCGGAGCACGGAAAGCGCCAGCTGGAACCCGCCTCCGAGCAGAGAGGTGAAGAAGATCGAGTTCGCGCGTTCGGAGAGCGGACGTTTCCCGCAGTTCAGGAAGACGTTCATCTGGATGCTCATGATGATGGAGGTCTCGACTCCGGGCCAGCGCAGGAAGACCGCGCTCAGGACCAGCAGGAGTCCCGCGATCGTGACGGCCAGCATTTTTCCGTGAAGGTTCATTATTCCGGGCTTCCTCCCTGACTTCAGATCTGGAACAGCCGCCACAGGAACGAGCGGAACGGCTTTGCGGGAACCGGAATCTGGACGAAGGCGCTTCCGCCCGTGTGGAGCTGGAGTCCGGGCGGCGGGTTCACGATCCGGATCTGGACGGGATAGCGCTGCGGAAGCAGGAACCAGTCGTTCTCCTTTTCGACCTGGGGAAGCGCGGTGCCGCCCGCCGTCTGACGCCGGTCGACGCCCCAGCCGACGGCCTCGACCACGCCCCTGAATTCGATTCCCGGGTACTGCCACAGCCAGATGCGCGCGGAAAGACCCGGTTTGATTTCGCTCAGCTCCGTTTCCTGGAAGTTCGCCTGAATGAACCATTCGTCCGTATCAATGAAGGCGAACAGCTGCGTGCCTGCGGAAACATACGCGCCCGGAGAAATATACATGTTGGCCACAAAACCGTCGCTGAGCGCGTAAACAATGGTCTGTTCGTAGTAGATCTTTGCGATTCCGAGCTGTTTTTCGAGGCTGGAGGTCTGCGCTTCCGCCTGGGTGATCTGGTGCCTGAGCGATTCGAGTCCGTGCATGGCGGAAAGCATCTGGGCTTCGAGGGCCTGCCGCGAGCGGACCTTTTCCTCGGCGTACTGCTGCGAGACGGCGGCGCCGTTGTACATCTGCATGGCGCGGTCGGCGAGATAGCGCGCGTTCTGGAGTTCAAATCCGAGCTGCCTGACGGTCTCCTGCTGGGCGAGAGTCTTTGCGCCGAGGCTCTTCACCAGGGCTTTTTCCGCCTCGATGCTGTGTTCCAGTTCTTCAACCTTCAGACGGTAGGGCGGACGGTAGATTGTGATCAGGGGAGAGCCTTTCTTCACGAACTGGTTGTTGACCACATGGATTTTTTCGATGTAGCCGGAAACGAGCGGCGAGACCACCCGGATGTTGGCCACGACAAAGGCGTTCTGCGTGAATGGATACCGATGGATCCACAGATAATAGAGACTGCCTCCCGCCAGAATGAAGACCATGCAGGACAGCAGGAGCCAGCGTTTCAGAAACGCAATGATTTTTCGGAACATCTTCCCCCCCGGGAGTTTGTCTTTCCGTAAAGATGACATAAAAACGCAAAAAGTCAAGCAGGAAACAGGGGAGGGTTCCGGAAATTGGAGCGGGTGATGGGACTCGAACCCACGACCATCACGTTGGCAACGTGATGCTCTACCACTGAGCTACGCCCGCATTTGATTTAAGAAATATATCCTGTTTTCCGGAAAAGTCAAGGCGCGTTCCTGATTTTTGCCGATTTTTCCGGACGGGCAATGCGGACGTCTGAAAAGAATCAGGAAAAGGATTTGAGAAGTTCATATGCCGGGGAAGCACTCCAGCCATGGCACCTGCTCCGGGTATTTTCTGATGGAATTTCCGGGAATGTCGTCGCATCCCCGTGTTTCAGGATGGTTTCCCATGCCTCTAATGTCCTTCGGAATCCGCGACGGTTGCCGCATGCCCGCATGGCCTCCAGGACGTAGAACCGGAAATAGAGCGAACACTGGGTCAGACTGCGGTCGGAAAGGATCTTTTCCGAAACAGAAAACGGATCGCCGAAGCATCCGGCAAGAATTCCAAGCGCATTCGCATGGACGCTGAACCAGTCGGATTCGGGGACATCCCGCAGGAGTCCGCGCTCCGGATCCAGGCAGAGGGCGCGGACGGCATGGAGTGTGCGTTCCGCCCGGTCTCCGAATACGGCGCGTCCCGTGATTTTCCCTGCGGCGCGGCAGGCAAGGACATAGAAAAGATTCAGGATGGTTTCCGGCTGCTGTGTGCAGCGTTCGCTCCGGCCGTATTTCCATTCTTCCGCCCAGTCTGTGAAATCCCAGAATCCGGGAAAACCGATCAGTCCGTCCGGACGCCGGAGTTTTTCAAAGTATCCGAGAACTGCACAGATGCCATCGGTACGTTCACCGGCAAACGAGTCATCGGGAAAGTAATTCAGATAATCATCCACGGCCAGGACCCAGATCAGACTGAATTCCGGAATGACCTGCGGAAAGGTGGATGGATACCGCGACTGGGTCAGACCGCACGGCAGACGCGAAAGGTCGAAGAGTTCAAGGCAATGTCTGCCGAGGACTCCGTTCCCTGTCGCTTCATAGGAAATCAGCGCCTGAATCCGGGAATCGCCGACATACTGCATCTGTTCCCAGTAGGGACAATCCTCGTATGTTTCATGGGCGCAGCATCGGGCCGTGTGGATGGAAACATCATAGATTTTTTCCAGTCCGGGATCCTCCGGATTGCGGTATTTCTTCCAGGGGCCGAAATCATAGGAAATGAACTCGGCCTGAAAAATATCAATTCTGCAGGGTTCCGCCAGTTCCGAGACCAGCTCGATCCAGCGTCCGGAACGATACCAGAAACTGTTGTATTCCCACTCTTTCCCTGCGGGCAGGATCAGCAGATCGCTGTAGCCTCGAATTTCTTTTCCGGTTCCGTTGTCTTCCCTGCGTTCCGAATAGATGAGACGCAGGGAACCGTTTCCGCCGCGGCCCCGGATCCGGATCATGCTGGTCTGATTGCGTCCGAGGTCAACAGGCGTCCGCTGTTTCCCTGCGTTCAAACATTCCGGCGCGCGGAAAGGGAGCGAGGGTTCCTGCTTCATGAAGCCGATTTTTCTTGGTCCGAGAAGCCAGGGCGTATCCGGATCCGTGAGAGGTTCCGCAGGACATGCCCGTCCGATCGGAACGGGTTCAGCCCAGCCGGAATCATCGAATTCCGGCAGTTTCCAGCGGAAATCATGCAGATGAAAGTCGACGCGGTCAAGCGGAGGCGCGGGCACAGGCACGGGAGTCGAGGCGTTCCAGGACTCTTCCCATTCAAGGGAGCGTCTGCCGGGATCTGCGGCACTTTTCCAGCCGGCGGGGAGGTCAAACCCGCCGCCGGAGACCATCAGCCCCCCGCCCGCGTGCATTTCGCTCCACGGCGCGGCGGAAAGACGCCATCCGCCGTTCCAGACGACCGTTTCAATGGCCAGGACATGTCCGCCTGCTTCAGGAACAATGGAATACCCGTCGTAAGAATAATGAAGCAGGTCCGAACGGTTCGGTCCGCTGCCGAGAAACCTGCCGTCAAGATACAGATTGTACCGGTTGTCCGCGGAAACGGCAAACTCAATCCGCGTTCTGCCGTCTGCCGTGAAGTTCTTCCGGAACAGCGTGTATCCGGCGTCACCCGCGCGGCGTCCCGGCGGACGGTACCAGCAGGTTCTGGAAAAGTCAGGTTTCACATCACACCGGGGCGGCAGGCGCATGGAATACATGCCTGGTTCAATTCTTTTCATTCAGGACGCGGTACTCCAGAGTCAATGTTTTGGTTTCTCCGGGAGCGAGTTCGATCATGGGGGAAAGCGGTTCAAGAGTCTGAATGATGCCGTCGCCCCAGAAATAATATCCCGCGAACTCCTTCGAGCCGATCTGGAGCGACATGGGGAAACCTTTCTGGACGAGTTTCGCCGAAGCAGGGTTTATGGATTTCGGCGGCGTTTCCAGACCGGTCCATGCGATCTTCGCTCCGGGAGTGAGATAGACGAAGTTTCCCGGGCCCGGACGCGAACCGTCAGGCAGCACCAGCCGGAACCCCTTGTCCAGATCAGGGAACCAGTAATGGACCGGCATATTCTTGAGCCGGAATCCGAACCGCATTTTCCGGTTCGAATGATTGGTGAAGCGGTGCGTCAGATCGAAGTCCGCGGCATAATTCCTCAGCGTGACCGTGCGTTCGATCTTCAGGTTTTCCAGCGGATTGCCGCTGCCTCCCGCGTCCATGCCGCGCGGAACGGTATAGCTCATGGCGACGGAGGGGAATCCCGATTCGAAGGAGCGTTTTTCCATTGCAAACGGGATTGGCTGCGGAATGGCCGAGTTCGATTCGTAGAAAAAAAGCTCTCCAAGCTGGAGGCCGGGACCCATTTCAAGAAATTCGCCGATTCCGTTGATTTCCCAGCCCGTGATGATTCCGCCGCGGGCGGGATCGACCTTCACGGCAGCGCCGCAGTCGCGGAGCTCAATTACCGGCGACTTCTTCTGGAGGACCCACCGGATGGAACGGTTTCCGTCCTTGAGCGGAGAATAGGAAGCGCTGAAGCTTTTTGCGGCGTTCCTGTTTTCCGCCAGTTCATTTTCCAGCGTGCGTGCGGAAAGCACGGACTCTGCGGGGAACTCCCCGCCGATCCTGATCAGGGCGCAGCCGTTCGGCTTGAGTTTTACAAGGAATCCGGAACGCACCTTTTCCGGGGTGATTCCTTCAAGACGCGTGCGGCCGATGAGTTCACAGGCGGAAACGCGTTCGCCTTTCCAGTCCGGAATTGCGATCTTCATGAAAATCGGAGACCCGGTCGAGAAATTGAAGAGTGTGACAAAATAGTTTCTGCCGTCCGAATGCAGTTTTGCCCGGAAGTTCGATTTCAGGTCCGGGACTTCGATCTTCCGCGTGGTTTTCCCGTCGGAAAGCTCCACGCTGTCAGTATTCAGGATATCATATTTCAGGCGGGAACCGAGTTCCGGACGCGCATAGGCGTTTTCCGCCTCGGCGATTGCGGCGCATGTTTCGGCGAAGACGTTCAGATAGGCCGCATCATAGTAGTCGAAGGGCGAAAGGATCATGCCCTCGCAGCCGAGCGCCGCCGTGGCAAGGATGTCCTGGCGGACCGTATCGGGCGTGTAGCGCGAGAAGAATTCGATCAGGGGCTCGGCGGGATCGATGCCGGGCAGCTGCGGCTTCTTCAGTTCGCGGATGTTATATTCGAGCGTATCGTAATATTCTTTCCCGCCGCAGAAGATCATGTTCATGAACGAATCCACGAAGGGGACCATTGCTTTCGTGTCAAGTCCGCTCCAGCCGTTGACGGTGTCGTGTCCGAGTTCGAGCGGGACCGTGCACATCCGGAATTTCAGGTTCGGAAAATGTTTTTTCATGGTTTTGGAGATTCGGGCAACGATCTTCGTCCGCTGGTCGGCGCGGTAGCGCCTCCATTTCGGATTGAGCGGCTGTCCGGCCGAAATTTCCCGAATGGAGGGCACTCCGGGCAGACCATACTGTTTTGCAAAATCCGCACGGCATGCGTCGCAGTTGGCGTCTTCCGGACGGGATTCGAAGTCGACGCTGTATTCCTTCAGTCCGGGAAGCCGGTCGAGAACCTTCTGGAATCCTTCGGGAATATATTTGTCCCAGAAGATGCCTTCCGGATCGTTGAGGAGATACAGCGGACAGATGCATTCCGGATTTTTGCTGCCGTTCGCCAGCTGAAGAAGAGGGACCCCGGGACGCGTCCCTCTGCCATTGTCATAAAAGCCGTATTTTCCAGAGAAGATCAGTGTTTCGTTGCGGCTGGTGATCATGAAATGATAACCGAAACTTTTCTTGATCTCAGCCTGATATTCGGCGGACTGTGAGAGAAGGAGATTATCATAGACGTATTCCGGTTTTTCGCAGAGCGAGGTCCAGAAGGCGATGTTTTCCTTCGTGATTTCCGGGAAGGGAA
>CAZHPP010000084.1:0-10923 GCA_964534535.1 uncultured Victivallales bacterium
CAGATTCAGGGTCTTCCTGCGTTCTTCCTTCGATTCCCGCCGGATTGACATTTCCACTGCGGCGAAGAGTTCTTCCGGACAGGTTCCGCCGAAGCTGATTCCGGGACGGAGTCCCGCGGCCGTGAACAGTCCGCCCGCCGCAGAGCCTTCCACTGTGATCCAGCGGTAATGGAATTCCGCGCCGTCCGGTCCGAACATGTGATCCGTGCCGGGCGGATAATACCAGACGTGCTCCGGCCGCAGAATTTCGCGCTTCCCGTTCCGCATGAACCAGCCGCGTCCGCCGATGCACCAGAAAATTTCGCCGAATCCGGGATTGCGGTTCTGTCCGGCGCGGTCCATTTCCCTGAGGTTGTAGTGTCCGACGGACCTTACGAATGCGGATACCGCCGGGTCGCGCACTGGTGCAAAAATCAGATCCATGAACTCTTTCATTCCGATTCCCTGCATTCAAGGTTTCAAGAATGCAATCTTAAGTTGCATTTTTATGATTGAAGAACCCGTGCCCTGCACGTATACTATAAACGGAAATCCGCAAAAATCAATTTTTATTCAGGAAAAAAATCATGCAGGAAGCACTCGGTCCCCGGAAACTCGACGGAATATGGGAATTCGCGTTCTTTCCCGGAACGCTCGAGAAATTTCAGGTTGCAAAAACACAATTCAGCGGAAAATGCACGGTCCCGGGGTGTTTCGACCTGCTGCCGGAATGCCGTCTTTTCCGGGGCACGGGGGCATATCGGAAAACGGTCACGGCGGGCGGAATGTGCCGGCTCTCGCTCGGCGGAATCGGGCTCCGTGCGAAAGTGTTCTGGGACGGACGCGGGATCTTTTCCACGGAGATTCCGTTCGCGCTTCAGAAGGTCGACTTTGACGCAGGGAAGTCCGGCAGTCACGAACTTGTGATCGCCTGCTGCAATGAGTTCGACCGTTCGGACCGTTCGATGTTCCGCCCGAATTATGACTTTTACGCTCACGGCGGAATTTTCCGGAGCGTCACGCTCGAACCGCTTGCGGAAATGCGCATCGAGCGTCTGGCCGTGACCGCCGCCGATCTGAAAGGCGGAAAGGTCCGGATTTCCGTGAAACTGGCTGGAAGGATTCCGCAGAAATGCACGGCCGCATTTTCCTTTGACGGTTCCGGGAAGGTCGCTTCCGTCATTCTCCGCGGCGGTTCGGGCGAATATGAACTGGCCGTGCCCGGATTCAGAATCTGGTCGCCCGCCTCCCCGAATCTCCACAGCCTGACGCTCTCCGTTCCCGGCGCGGAACGGACCGTCCGCTTCGGGCTGCGCACGGTAGGGGTGAAGCGCGGGAAAATCCTGCTGAACGGGCAGACGCTGAAAATCCTGGGATTCAACCGGCATGACGCCCATCCAGACTTCGGGTACGCCGTTCCGCAGGAAATCCGCCTTCGCGACCTCCTGATGCTGAAGCAGACCGGATGCAATTTCATCCGCGGCTGCCATTATCCGCAGAGCGATGAGTTTCTGGACCTCTGCGACGAGCTGGGAATCCTGGTGTGGGAAGAATCAATGGGCTGGGGCAATGCCGTTTCCAATCTGACCGACCCGGAGTTCCGGCGTCTTCAGCTGGAACAGACGCGGCTCATGGTTGAAAAAAGCATCAATCATCCGAGCGTGGTCCTGTGGGGATTCCTGAACGAGGCACAGACGGATTCTCCGGAGGCCGTGCCGGTGATTTCGGAACAGGCTGCGCTCATCCGGAAACTTGACCCGTCGCGTCCGGTCACCTTTGCGACCTGCCGGGGCGTGAACGACCGGTGCCTCGAGAGCGTCGACGTGATTTCCTTCAACACCTATCCCGGCTGGTACGGCGGAGAGAACCAGTATTTCGATCCGGCCGCCGTGAAGGCGGACCTTTCAAAGCTGGAAAAGTTCGCCGGTTCGGGGAAATACCGGAACAAGGCGCTGATCCTGAGCGAAATCGGGGCGGAGGCGTTTCCGGGGGATCACAGCGGGCTTCGCTGGAGCGAAGATTATCAGGCGGAACTGGCGCGGACGGTCCGGGAATATGTCGGAACGCACCCGCGCTGGTCCGGCGTGCTCTACTGGATGTTCAGCGACACGCGGTCCTATGAAGGGGAGTTCGCCGCCTGCCGCGCAAGGGGGTTCAACAACAAGGGCTTCGTGACGGAGCACAGGCTCCCGAAGAAAGCCTGGCTCGACCTGCTGGAGGAGGAACGCCGCCGCGCGTCCGGGAAATAACCTTCAGGCGCGTCCGGCGAGTTTCTTCAGCAGCTTCAGGATGGAAAGCTTCTGCAGGAGATGATAGAGCGCGGTCCGGTGGAGACGGGCACAGAACCGGTCGGTGGACGTCGTATATTTTGCCAGGTCGAACCCGTGCCTGTCCGCATAGACTTTCATCATGGCCTGATAGGGCGTGTGGAGATCGGGGTACACGATTTCCGCGAAGTCGCGCGAACGGTATTTTTTCCGGAAGCGGTCCACGTCGAAGCTGTCCCTGTACTGGTCGAGCACGCCGAGGATTTCGAGTTCGCAGAGCGTGCGGCGGCATTTGAGGCAGACGGAACAGTTCTTTTCCATGACCGAGGTCGAATTGCAGACGTTCAGGAAGCGTACGGGAAGGTCGTATTTGTGAAGGCGCTCGACCTTTTCGATGCGGCTGAGTTCGGTGTCGACGGACCAGATGGCCACGGCGGGCGTTTCCATCAGCGGAACGGCGAGCGTTTCGATGTAGGACATGTCGATGCGGTCGGCGGGGGCGTAGTTCCGAATGCAGGTGAAGAGTCTCCGGTAGTCGTAGGTGGCGGCGATGAAGTAGTGGCGGATTCCGCGGCTCAGGAAATGAACCGCGGCCCCGTTCACGAGATCAATCGCGGAAGCCACGTTGTCCGGCAGAAACGAGTGCACATTGCTGTCGACCGGAATGAACGGAAGATGCATGGCTTCCGGCAGCTTTTTCATGGCATCGAAGCGGCGGAGAAATTTTTCCCGGGTGGCGGCGAGCTCTTCCGGTGTGTTCCCGAGTCCGTGGGTCCCCACGTTGAAGAAGAAAAGGTCGGTGATTTTCCGGTCGGGCGTCACCGGATTGAAGTAGTTTTCCACAAAGACGCTGGAGGAATCGACTCCTCCGGAATATCCGGTGCCGATGCGGGTTCCCGCGGGGAATTCGGCGGTTTCCGCCGCCGTGACGCGGATCGGGGAAAGGCGGATGTTGTAAAGCGCCATCAGCTGGACGAGGTCGGTATTGACGCGCCGGAGGAGGGAGGCGGAAACCGTTCCCTGCAGATGGAGGTCCTGCTGGTTCCGCATGGCGAAATAGAGCAGTGCAAGAAGGAAGCAGCTGCTGTTTTCCGCCGCAATGAAGTCCCGGAATTTTTCGGGAACGGCGAAGAAGAGTTCCCTGCGTACGCCTTCCGCGAGGGCGGGAGCGGAATCGCAGGAAATCTGCGCGGCGAGACGGACCCAGCCGTCCCTGACGGAAATCTGCGGTTTTGAAACGGTGATCATGATGCGGTCATTCCTTTCCCGCGGCGGCGCCGCGATGGAGAAACCGGTTTTTAAGACTGCGGAGTTTCAGAAAGAACGGAGTCGGCGAAAGGAGCATATAAAGTCTTGTGAGGAGGGTGGTCTCCTTCCGGAGGTCGAAATGGTGTTCCTCCGCAAAACGGTAAAGATCGCGGAAGAACAGGTCGCTGCCGCGTCCGTTGAGAATCTGGGCCGCAAAGCGGCTGCGCACCTTCGGGGTGAATTTTTTCAGATCGAAGACGGCGCCGAAGCGGTCGAGCAGGCCGAGAATGTAAAGGGTCTCCATCGTGCGGACGCATTTGAAGCATTCGGAGCAGTTGCGGTCGAAGGTTTCCTGATTCCCGCAGACGTTGAGGAAGCGGGAGGCCGGTTCATACTCCGCGACCATCCGGGTCTTGACGGGACGTGAGGCGTCCGCGCCGTCTGCGATGGCGGAAAAGGTTTCTGTTGTGATGTGGGGAATGGTCGAATCGTCGATCAGTTCCACGTCATAGCCCTGCGGATCGCTGTTGTAGAAGAGGGTCCGGTAGTCGAATCCGGCGGAGGCCAGATAATAGAGCCGGAGCCTGCGGCCGACGAACAGAGCGGCGGAAAGCGATGCGAGGGTCGAAGTCTCAAGGTGTCCGCTGCGATGGAAGCTGTGCACGTTGGAATTGATTCCGATGAATGGAAGCCCGATTTCGGCCGGATAGGCCGAGAGCAGTTTCTGCCGGGCCTGAAATTTTTCCTCCAGCCATTTCAGACGGGCCGGATCCGAACTCATGCCGTGCCCGCCCACGTTGAAGAAGAACAGCGTGTTGATCCGGGCGGATTCCGGCATGTCCTTCGCCAGGCCGCGGTTGAGAATGGTGTGGAAGGAGTCGATCCCTCCCGTAAAGCCGGTGCCGACTCTGTCCGCTTCCGGATAGACGGCGCGGGTGACGGATGCGGCTCCGACATCGATTCCGGAAAGTTTTCCGTTGAAGAAGCCCTGGAGCATCGGGATCAGGTAGGCGCGGGTGTGGAAGAGCAGTTTTTCGGAAACGGTTCCTTCAAGCCTGAGACTGCATCCTTCGAACATGGCGGTGTAGAGAAGTCCGATGAGAAAGCAGTTGGAACTTTCCTCGTCGACCCAGGAGCGGTACTGTTCCGGAAGGGAGTAGAAGCATTCGCCTTCGACGGCGCCCGAGATCTTCGCGGAAAGCGTAAAAATGCCTCCGGCCGCGGATCCGGACGGCTTCCCGATGACAATCGAACGGCTCATATAAGATTGATCCTGTTGATGGTTTTCCGGCTGTTTTCTGCCGAAACAAAAAGAAATATATCTTGCCGCATCAGAAAATTCAACCCCGCGCGGGGAAAACTTTCAAGGAAATACGCACAATAAACATTTGACTTTTCCCGTTCTATGGAATAGCGTAACAACATTCAGGAGAATTCTCTATGAAAAGAATCAAGGCGGCACTGTCGGCTGTGCTACTGATCGCGGCGTCGGGAAGCGTTTTCGCACAGGATTTCGGGGAACAGAATGCCCCGGGAGCCGGAAGGCGTTCCGGACAGCAGCGCCGCGCGTTCAATCCGGCGGAACAGGATTCGCAGTGGGAAAAGGCCCAGACCGAACTCCGGAAAAAAACTCCTGAAAAATATGCGGAAATCCAGAAGCTTGCCGCTTCCAACCTGAATGCCGCCATGCGGAAAATGCGCGAACTCGCCCGGCAGGAACGGATTTCCCTGCCCGGCGGAATGCCCGCCGGAATGCGCGGCCCCGGCGGAGAGAACGGCGGGGAGCCGGGGGCCGGAAGAATGGGGCCGGGCGGCATGAATTTCGGATTTTCCGCGAACAATGCAAAACGCGAACAGGCCCTTGACGAACTCAAGAAAGCCAATCCGCAGGCCTATGCCGAAATTGAAAAGCTTCTCGACCTGAGCAAGGCGAAGCAGACCGAACTTGACTCCCTGAAACTGGATTCCGAACGCAGGATCCATGCGCTTGCGAAAAGCACCCGGATCGAAGTGCCGGACACCATGGAGACCTTCCGTCTGAAACTCAGCTGCCTCCGTGAAAAATACGGCAGCCAGACCGCGGAAATCTTCCGTTCCGAAGATTCCGCCGAGCGTTCCCGGAAACTTTCCGAACTCGCGGAAAAGGAAGGATTCGGAATCGATTCCTCCTTCCTCCGCATGGGAATGCGCCGGAACGGCGGCGAAATGCCGGGCGGGCAGCCTCCCGAAAGCGCCGGACGCCAGGACGGCATGGCCCTGATGCGGAATCTCCGCAAAGCCTTCCCGGAGGAAATGAAGAAATACGATCGGCTCCGGACGGAAGACCCCGCCGCGGCGCGCCGGCTTCTGGACGAGCTCCGACGGAGACTGAATGAAAAAAAATAACGCGCGGGCATTCCCGATCTTATGAAAACCACAGGAATTCATGATTTTACAGTAATCCAGTTCGCCGCAGAGACGGTGAAGGGTGTTTCCTTCCGCGCCGAAGCCGGAAAAAAACTGCGGATCATGCATTCCTCCGTTTCAAAGATTGATGCGGACAATCCCTCCGCCGCGTGGAAGGACGTGTTCCGTTCGCTGAGTTCTCCGCGCGATGGTCTCCTGATTCTTTCCGGAGCGCTTTCGGACGGCGTGTTCTTCCGCTGCTTGAGCGCGCCGCTTGCGCCGAAACTCCTGCGGAGCGCCCTGGAGCTGGAACTGCCCCGGCGCGTGCTCAAGGTCCCGGAGGACGTTCAGATGCAGTTCTGCGCCGCCGGATCCGTTTCCGAAGGCGAAATCCCCGTCAACGTCTACTCCTTCCGCGGAAGCGCGCTGGAACGTCTGGCCGCGCGGATCACGCAGAGTGTGCGGAAGGCCGATTTTTACATCTACCCGTTTCTTGCGGCTTCGATGGATTCGCCGCCGCTCTTTCTCCCGGAGATCGAGCCGGATTTCTTCTTCGACCGCGGGGAATGGCGCCCGGCATCCGCTTTTGACGCCGCTTCCGCCGCCGCGGCGTGGAACCGCCGGTTCGATTCCGAATTCGATTCGGAACCCGGATTCGACCGGAAGGAGTTCTTCGGATGTCTGGTGACGGCCGAGTTTGCGGCATCCGAACAGTTCCGCGCATGGAGGCACGGGTTCGACATCCTGCCGAAACGCCTCAAGCCGAGCCGCCTCCGCGCTCAGATCACGCTGGCCGCGGTGCTGGCCGGACTGCTTCTCGGAATCTGGATCTGGGGCGAAGCCGGGGAGCTGGCCCGCAACTACCGCACCTATACGAAACTGACGGCGGACCGCAATGCGCTTCTTTCCCGCGTGCGTTCGGCCCAGGGCCGCATCAAGGCGATCGAAAAGGACCTGCGCGAATATCAGAGACTGGCCAATCTTTCCGCGGGAGAGCATGAGCTTATGGAAAAGCTCGCGGATATTTCCCGCGTGATGCCCTCCAACGTGACGGCCGCGAATTTCCGCATGGCCGACGGTTCGCTTGAAATGCTGCTCCGGAGCGAGGCCGAATCGCTGAACATTCCGAACACCTTCCGGCCGCTCGAATACTGGAAGGTGGGCTCCGTCAACCAGTTCCGGAGAAACGACGATTCCGTCACCACGATCAACCTGAAACTCGTTCCGGCGGAGAATTCGAAATGAGCACTGAATTCAGCTGGAAGGAAAAACTCCGCACGCCGAAGGGCAAACTGATTGCGGCGTCCTGCGCCCTGGTGTTTACCTGGGCCGTGCTGATTCTGGTCTACGCGGGCGATGTCGCCAGGCTGATCCCGAACGAGTCGAACGCCTCGGGGCTCCGCAAACAGATCGCAAAGCTGGAGCAGGAGGATTCCGTGCTTCAGGGCAAACTCAAAAAAGCCTCCGAGGCAAAAAAACTTTACCGGGAAAAAATGCTTTCGAGCTGGAATCTCCAGCGCGACGGCGAACCGGAAACGGCCCTGCCGCAGAAGATCGAGGCTGCCGCAAAAGAGGTGAAGCTCCAGCTTTCCACCTTCGGCTCCGTCCGCACGAGCCGCATCAATCAGGAATTCTTCTTTGCCGAACTTGACGTTTCGGCGCAGGCCCAGTATGAACTGATCGTGAGGTTCATTTCCAAAGTCGAGGAGATCAAGCCGGAAATCTCCTGGCGCAGAATCACGATCAGCCAGGCCATGCGCCGGCCTCAGGCGGAAAAGGACAAGAAGGCCAATTCCATCATCACCAATTCGACCCGTCAGGCTTCCTACAAGCCTTCCCAGAACCTTTCCGAGGTCATGTTCAGCGGAACGCTCCGCGTGATCGTCCACGACAGCGAAGCCGGAAAGGAGGCCGCGGCCAAATGAAAAACTTTCTGATCGGTCTGAACCTTGTGCTGGCGGCCCTGCTGCTCTGGAATCTTCCCGGGCTCCTGAAAAAGCCGGTGCGCGCGCCTGCCGCAAAAACGGCGCCCGCCGCGAAAAAATCCGAATTTCCGAAACGCCAGAAGGCCTCCCAGCCTGCAGCATCCGCTCCTGAACGGAAACTTTCCCCCGAAGAGCGGATCGATTTCATCGTCAAGAACAGCATCTTCGATTTCGAGCGCACCCCGAACGCCGTCCCGGGACGCAGCACGCGCACGGAAATGACGCTCGTGGGGACGTTCCTCGTCGGAAAGCTTCAGGGCGCCGTGATCCTACAGAAAAATGCCTCGAACAACCGCAATGGCATGTTCCCTCCGCCCGGCATGATGGGCCCCGGCCGCCAGCAGGGATTTTCCGGAATGAATTCGAACACAAATACAAGCCCCCGTTCCAGACGTTCCGGGACATCCCGCAGTTCCGGAAGTTCCGCTTCGAACTCCGGCGGCACGATGCCCGGCGGAATGCCCGGCGGACCCATCCCCGGATTCATGGCCCAGAATCAGGACCCGAACGGACAGACCAGCGCGTCCAACACCGGAATCCGACAGTACATCCGCGTCGGCGAAACGCTTGTGAACGGCTATACCCTTGTGGAAGTGACGCGCACTTCCGCCACGCTCACGCGCGGCAACGACAAGACGGAGCTGCAGCTGACCGAAGCCTCCAAGAACATGGCGTCAGGCTCCCAGTCTTCCGGACGACAGAATGTAGGCCAGCAGATGCTGAATCAGATCATGCAGGGCTTCCAGAACCTTCAGCGTCAGCAGGGCTTCCAGAACATGCAGATGATGCGCATGATTCAGGAGCAGAACGGCGGCGGACAGGGCGGCGGTCAGCAGGGACCCGCCCGCAGAACCGGCACACGATAATATCTTAATAAGGGAATATTCGGATATGCAAAACGGGGAAACGGGAAAAATGAATATCAAGCGGATCGCTGCAGCGGCTGTCTGCATCATCGTCCTGGCGGCTGCCGCCGCCGGAATCCTGATCATGAAAAACAGATCGGAACGGGAGTCGTCGTTCGGAAGACCTGTGGCGCACCGTCCGAATGCGGTTCCGGTCAAACCGGTTCCGCAGACCGCAAAGGCGGAAGCACCGAAGCCTGCGCCTGTTTCTGCAGTCACGGTGAAGACGGAAGCACCGAAGCCTGTTCCTGCAGTTGTTGTGAAGGCGGAAGCACCGAAGCCTGCGCCTGTTCCTGCAGTCACGGTGAAGGCGGAAGCACCGAAGCCTGCGCCTGTTCCTGCAGTTGCTGTGAAGGCGGAATCGCCGAAGCCTGCGCCTGTTCCTGCAGTCACGGTGAAGGCGGAAGCACCGAAGCCGGTGCCTGTTCCTGCAGTTGCTGTGAAGGCGGAAGCACCGAAGCCGGTGCCTGTTCCTGCAGTTGCTGTGAAGGCGGAAGCACCGAAGCCTGCGCCTGTTCCTGCAGTTGCTGTGAAGGCGGAATCGCCGAAGCCTGCGCCTGCATCCGTTTCTGTTTCCTCCGGCAAAGCATCGGGCAGCGTTTCCGCGCCTGCGGCGGCCTCGAAGCCGGCGTCCGCTGTTTCCGCTCCTGCGGTCGTTGTGAACCCTGCTTCCGGCACTGCGGCTCCTGCCGCAGCCGCAAAACCAGCGTCCGGCAAGAATGCCAAGACGAAGTATGACCGTTTTGCGTTTCTCAAACAGAATCAGAAGACGCACGTCATGAATGCCGGCGAGACGCTGGAACAGGAGCAGGTGACTCCGGCCGACGGCACGTCCAACCGCGGAGTTGACGAGAAGATTTCAAAGATTCCTGCCGTTGCGGTTCAGCCGCCCGCCGAGAAGCCGAAGGCGCAGCTTCATTTTTACGACGATTTCATCATGGTGAACGGGGACGAGGAAATTCAGGTCAGTCTGATTTTCAACAATGCCCCGCTTCTGGACGTGCTACCCTCGTTTGCGGACGCGCTCGGATTCAGTTTCCTGGCGGAAAGCACGCTGAAGCAGCAGGTGACCCTGAACATCGACCAGAAGATCACGCGCCGGGAACTGTGGCAGACCTTCGACCGGATGCTGAATCTTTCCGGAGTCGGCGTGATGGTGGACGGCTCGCTGCTGCGGATCATGTCGCTCGCGAATCTTTCGAGACAGGCCGATTCGAGGCTTGCGGTCGACGGTTCGGGTGAAATTTTCTATTATCCGCTCAAGAACTCCGTGGCCAAGGAAGTCGTCCAGCAGGTCAGACCGTTCCTGAGCCCGAACGGAATCTGCGTGGAGCTCACAAGGCCGAACGCGATTCTGGTTTCGGACGACCGCGCGAACATGCCCAAGGTCCGCCAGCTTCTCGAGGCGGTCGACCAGAGCGGAAAGGCGAACTGGAAGCGCAAGGTGCTTCTGTGCCGCAACATTCTGCCGAGCCGCATGGCCGAGGAACTGAACGCCGTGCTGCCCGTCATCGGATTCAACGTGTACCAGAAGACCACGCGGACCGACCAGCCGGGCTCCATTCAGCTTCAGGGACTCGACCGTCTTTCGCTGATCGTGGTTTCCGCCGCGACCGACGAGGCGGTCAAAGAGATCGCGGAATGGGTCGAACTTCTCGACAGCTGCGACAATCTCGACCAGGAGCGCGTGTTCGTCTACAAGGTCCGCAACGGCCGCGCCGACCAGCTCACCAAGGCGCTTTCCCTGATCTATGAAATGCAGGGCTCCAGCCTTACGATCGATTCCGGAACGGGCAATTCCAAGATCGAAAACGTCAATTCGCCCGTCCAGCGCAAGACTACGACCACGACCTCCGCCTCCGCGAATGCCGCCGCCACCTCCGTCAACACGGCGACCGACCGCGCGAGCAACGTGTTCGTGACGCCCGTCCGCGTGTTTGCCGACGGCGTCCTCAACCGTCTGGTCGTCCGCACGACCCCGCGCACCTATGCCTCCATCAAGGCGCTGCTGGACAAGCTTGACGTGGTTCCCGCGCAGGTGCTTCTGCAGGTGCTCGTGGTCGAAGTCACGCTCACCGACTCCAACCAGTACGGCGTGGAAATGTCCGGCGAAAGCGACGGCCAGCTGAACTACGTCTTCGGCACGAACTACGA
>CAZHPP010000085.1:0-10880 GCA_964534535.1 uncultured Victivallales bacterium
CAGACGGTCGTGCGTTCGCGCGCCTGGCGGATCAGGCTTTCGCGCAGCAGAATCCTCTTTGCGGTGCTCCGGCGGGCGATCGCGCGCTGTTCGCGATAGGCGTTCATCACGGCGCGGCCGTTCGGACGCCTTGCGCACAGGATGATGAACTTGCTCCAGCCGTCCGGCTTGCTGAAGTCGATGGCGTTCATGCGCACAAAGTCGGTGTAGACCTTGCGGCTGGCTCGGTAGCGTTCGGCCTCGTCGGGCAGGAGTTCCACGGCGATGCGGTGCGTGAGATAGGGCGCGAGCACGCGGCCTTCGAGCTCGTCGATGAAGATTTCGCAGACCTTGGGGCCGACGAGGCGGTAGAGCAGGGCTTCGCCTCCGTCGGAGCGTTCCGGCGTGGCCGTGAGTCCGAGCCGGTAGGGCGCAATGCACATGAGCGCGCACTGGCGGTTGACCTGGCCGGGCAGGTGGTGGCATTCGTCGAACACGGCGAGCCCGAACCGGTTTCCGATCGACTCCATGAGGAGCACGGCGGAATCGTAGGTGCTGACCGTGACATTCCTGATTTCTCTGCTGCCGCCGCCGAGCATTCCCACGGGGATTCCGAACCAGCGTTCGAGCGAGTGGGTCCACTGGAGGACAAGTTCGATGGTCGGCACGATGACGATGGTCGAGCGTTTGACGGAAAGCATGGCGAGCACGGCGAGATAGGTCTTGCCGGAGCCGGTGGGCATCACGGCCACGCCGCGTCCGGGCGGAGAGGCATGGAGCCAGTTTTCGAGCGCCTTCTTCTGATGGGGCAGGGGCGGCATGCCGGAATGCAGGGTCAGATCAAGGCTGGAGT
Source organism: uncultured Victivallales bacterium (assembly GCA_964534535.1). Lineage (GTDB taxonomy): Bacteria > Verrucomicrobiota > Lentisphaeria > Victivallales > UBA1829 > CAZHPP01. The sequence goes on from CAZHPP010000085.1 coordinate 833, forward strand.
AATTGCGGACGTTGTCCGCGACTTCGAGTTTTTCCGCGGCAAATGCCCGCAGAATCGGGGCGTAGTCGGAAGCGGCGGCGCGCCATTTGCCGACCCGTTCGTCTTTTGTGAAGAACGGTACGGCGCAGACGGGCGGTTCCCCGCCGGGAAAATCGGCTGTGACCGTTCCCGAATCGAAGGTCAGGACGATTCCCGACATTACTCGGTTTTCATGAGTTTTCCGGTCGATCCGCGCTGGGCGGAAATGGCCGTGCATCCGGTCCGCGCGATCTCAATGATCCCGTAAACGGCGATGAGTTCGATGAAGTTTTCGATCTTCTGCGTGATGCCGGAAACTTCGATTCCGATTTCATCCGCCTGAACGTTCACGATCGTGCCGCCGAAGATTTCCACAAGGCTGACGATCTCGGGGCGTTTTTCCGGTTCGGCCTTGACTTTGATCAGACAGAGTTCGCGTTCGATGAAGAGGTCGCTGTTGAGGTCGGTCACGCCAACGACGTCTTCGAGCTTCAGCAGCTGTTTTTCGATCTGTTCGATCACGCCGGTGTCGCCGAACGTGACGATCGTCATGCGGGACTGTTCCGGGTTCTCGGTCTTGTTGACCGTGAGCGAATCGATGTTGTAGCCGCGGAGACTGAAGAGCGACGCGATTTTTGCAAGCGCGCCGAATTTGTTCTGGACAAGCACCGAAATGGTGTGCTGCTGCTGTCTGATCATGATGGTTCCTCCTGAGATATTGTGCCGGGGCTAATGTAACACGCGCGCCGGATTTGTCAAGCGCGTTCCGAGGATTTCCATTTCACTGACGGCGGATAAAGCGTTTTTTCCCGGTACGTGAGGAAAAGGTGCCGCGGGCGAAGCGCCGGGGCGCTGAGCGCGTGCAATTTCCATTTGTAAAATCCGGGGCGCGAACGTATATTATGCGATTCTCCGGGTCCGAAAGCGAAAGGAAACCATAGTCCCATGTCCGAACCTCTGAACTGTTCGCCTGTTCCACATTCGCTGAGCGAAAAGCTCCGCGCCTGTTCCTTCCTCTGCGCCGCTCTCCTCATCTTTACCCATACCTCGACCCTTTTCGCCCTGCACCCCGGACTTACGCCTGCGGTCGCCTGGATCGAAACCGTGACCGCATGGGAGTTCTGTCCAGTGATCGTTCCCATATTCTTCTCCATTTCCGGATTTCTGCTGGCGACGCACTGGAAGGGGACTCTGCGGGAAGGATATCCCGTCATCCTGAAAAAACGCGCGCGCTCCCTGCTGCTCCCGTATTTTCTCTGGAGCGTGCTGTTCGCGCTGACCGTGTTCCCCTACAATACGCTGGGAAATTATCTTGCGCACAGAGAGCTCACGTCCGGGACCTACCTGACTGAGCCGCTGGTTTCCGCCGGAAACCTTTTCCGGTTCTTCGGACTCGACCTGTTCACATATCCGTTCGACATTCCGCTGTGGTTCATACGGAACCTCCTGCTGCTGATCGCCTGCTCGCCGCTGCTGATTCCCGTGATGCGGAAGAAAGCCGCGGGCTGGATTCTTCTTGCGGTCTTTTCGGTTCTGTTCCTGTTTCACGCATGGACCCCCATGCCATGGTACCGCTTCTTCGAGATTGGCTTCAGCCTCAGCGGACTTCTTTTTTTCAGCCTCGGACTGAAACTCGCTTTCCATCCCATCGAATGGAACTGCAGAAAGATAACTCTGGCCGCTCTTTTCATCGTCACGCTTCTTCTTGCGGTCTGGGGAACGTCTCTGCGTCTGCGCGGAGGACTCAATCAGTGGCCGGATTATCTGACGGGCAAGCTCGTCTGGATCACGGGGCTTCCGCTGTTCTGGCTGGCTTTCGACCTGATCCCCGCTTCCTGGAAGACGCGTCTTGCCGCGAACGGCCAGTATGCGTTTTTCCTTTATGCCGCCCATATCGGCGTGCTGCGGTGTCTGTTCGGATTCCGGATCGAACAGAAACTTCTTCCGTATCTCGGCGGATCGTTCCTGCTTCTGCACCTGATCCGTTTCGCCGTGACGCTCGGAGCAACGCTTGCGGCCGCGAAACTTGCGCAGCGCTTTCTTCCTTCGGTCTACCGCCTGTTTACGGGCGGACGCTGAGCCTCCGTTCGTGTTTTTCGGCAATTTTTCTGCTCCGTGCGCGGAGCGGGAATTGATTTTCGCCGGGGAACATGGTATATTGCCGGATAAACCTTTCAACCAAATGAGGTCTGGCAATGCCGATTACGGAGATTCTGGAAAAGAATGCGCGGGAATACGGAAACGACACCGCGCTTGTCGAAATCAACCCGCAGGAACTGGACAAGCGCCACATCACATGGCGCGAATATTCCCTGATCGAGCCCAGCCCGACCGATTCCTTCCGTTCCGAAATCACCTGGAATGAATTCGACCAGAAGGCCAACCGCTTTGCGAACTTCCTGCTGACCCGGCACATCCTCAAGGGCAACAAGGTTGCAATTCTCCTCATGAACTGCCTCGAATGGCTCCCCATCTATTTCGGAGTCCTGAAGAGCGGCGCCATGGCCGTCCCGCTCAATTTCCGCTATACCGCCGAAGAGATCAAATACTGTCTTGACCTTGCGGACGTCGACGTGCTGGTGTTCGGCCCCTCGTTCACGGGGCGTGTCGAGGAAATCTGCGGCAAGCTGCCGCGCGTCAAGACGTTCCTTTACGTCGGCGAGGACTGCCCCACGTTCGCGGAATCCTACAACAGCCTCGTTTCCTACTGTTCCGCCAAGACTCCGGCCATTCCGATCTCCGACAGCGACGAGGCGGCGATCTACTTTTCCTCCGGCACGACCGGATTCCCGAAGGCGATCGTCCATGCCCACAGCGCGCTCATGCACGCATGCCTTGCGGAACAGAATCACCACGGCCAGACCCGGCAGGACAATTTTCTCTGCATTCCGCCGCTCTACCACACGGGCGCCAAGATGCACTGGTTCGGAAGCTTCCTCGTCGGCGGCAAGGCGGTCCTTCTGCGCGGCGTGAAGCCGGAATGGATCATCCGGGCCGTTTCCGAGGAGCACTGCACGATCGTCTGGCTGCTGGTCCCGTGGGCGCAGGACATCCTGGACGCGATCGACCGCGGCGAAATCAAGCTGAGCGACTACAAACTGGATCAGTGGCGGCTGATGCACATTGGCGCCCAGCCGGTTCCGCCCAGCCTGATCAAGCGCTGGAAAAAAGTCTTCCCGCACCACCAGTACGACACGAACTACGGCCTCAGCGAATCGACCGGCCCCGGCGCCGTGCATCTCGGGGTCGAGAACATCGACCACGTCGGCGCGATCGGCAAGGCCGGCTACGGCTGGCAGACGAAGATCGTCGATTCCGCGCATAAGCCCGTGGAGCAGGGAAAAGTCGGCGAACTTGCGGTCAAGGGCGCCGGCGTGATGCTCCGCTACTACAAGAACGAAAAGGCCACGAAGGAGGTCCTTTCCTCCGACGGCTGGCTTTTCACCGGAGACATGGCCAAGGAATCGCCCGACGGATTCATCTATCTGGTCGACCGGAAGAAGGACGTGATCATCACCGGCGGCGAAAACCTTTACCCTGTCCAGATCGAGGACTTCCTCCGCAAGAACGACGCCATCAAGGACGTCGCCGTGATCGGGCTTCCCGACCAGCGGCTCGGCGAAATCGCCGCCGCCATCATCGAGGTCAAGCCGGACCGCACGCTCACGGAGGAACAGGTCAACGAATTCTGCCTCGACCTGCCGCGGTATCAGCGTCCGCGCAAGGTCATTTTCGCTCCTGTGCCGCGGAATCCCACGGGCAAGATCGAAAAGCCGAAACTCCGCAAGATGTATGGCGCCGACCATCTCGTCGCCATGCAGAACGAAATCATAAAATAATCCGGTCCGCACCGGATCATGCAGGGGGGAGAGTCTTTCATGCGCAGAACAAAACGAACGGTCATCGAGGAGGAACTGGAGGGAAGAATCGCTTCCGGAATTCTGGAGGACGGTTCCGAATTTCCCGGCGCAAGGCAGCTGACCCGGCTTTACGGCATCAGCCAGCGGACGGCCAGTGTGATCATCCGGGACCTGGGACGGAAGGGGCTTCTGAAGACGTCCCGCGGCCGCAGGTCCAGGGTTTCCTCCGTGCCCGCCCGGAAGATTCCGCTGCATTTCGAGCGGCCCGTCGGTCTGATCGGCGCAGCTTCGGAGGTCGTTTCCATTCCTTCGTGGCGTTCCTGGCTGTTCCGGAGACTCCGGAAGAAGCTTTCGGAGGCGGGAATTCCCTGTTCTCCGGTTTCCGCGAACGCGGTCCCGAAGAAGGCTGTCCGCACCTTTTCCGGCATCATTCTTGCTGGCGAGTGGATCCAGCCGCCGTTCTGGGAATCTGTGGAAGAATCCGGTCTGCCCTGCGCAAGGATTTCCTTCTGCAGGCCGCATCCGGATTCGGTCTTCGTGGACTACCGTCCGGCGATGGACCGTCTTGCTCTGTTCCTGGCCGGAAAGGAATGCCGCAGGCTTGTGCTCCTGACGAGTTCCGAGCGTGAATTCCAGTATTCTGCCTCATGGTTCGGCGAAATCGGATTCATGGAATCCATGGAGGATTACCGGATCGGGGAGCAGGGGATCATGCGCATGGCGTTCCACCCGGAACTCCCGGAAGATGCGGAGCGTCTCAGAAAATTTGTCGGAACGAACAGAGTCCGGACCGGGTACCTGACCTGCAGTCCGGAGGCGGCTTCCGCGGTTTCCGGGATCATGTCCGGGCTGCGGCTGCATCCGGGGATGGATTACGAGCTTGTCTCCCTCTGCGGCGCTCCGGAAACGGCCATCCCGTCGCATTACATCGACCTGAAATGCACCGAGGTCGCCGAAAATCTGCTGGACCTGTTCTGTCTTCATGCCGGAACCGGGAAAAGCCAGCTCGGCCGGATCGTCTATGCAAAATTCTGCGAACCCGGAGAAAACTGAAATCTCCGGCTGCTGCTCTCTCCCGCTTTGTCCTGCCGGCCCTGCCGCTTTTGTCGGCACCTGAACCTGATTGGACGGCAGTGATGCGTTCTCATTTTCCCCGTTTTCAACAGAATGTGCTTCTCCGTATCATGCGCTCATGCTTTTTTTGCATATATTAAATAAAAAATAGTTATTATTCAGTTTTAAATTTGATTTTTGCATATTAGTGAATTATATTAGAACCAGTTCCATGACACGGGGACGGGGGGATCAAAAAAGGTTCCGGCAGCTCTTCATGGGGGAAGCCGGGACGCATCGGTCAGTGACCGGTGCGTCAGGGGGGAGCAAAGCACACGGAACATCGGCCTCGCATCCGGCTGATGCTCCGGAAGCTTTGCAGAGAACATTTGCACGGGGGATGGGTGCGTCTGGCATCGGACTTTCCGTCCGATGCCTTTTTTTGGATGACAGATCGGTTTGAAACTGGGGGAAAATGAATGAATCGGATCTTGCGGTCAGGCAGACTCGCAGTGCTTTTTCTGTGTCTGATGGTGTTGAATTTCATTCCATGCGGCTTATATGGAAACGATGAGCAGCAGGTGAAAAGAGTCCTGGTCCTGCTGACTCATCACATGAAGGACGTCTGGACGGAACGCATGCTGAACGCGTTCATCGGCGGCACGGGGAAACTTCCCTGCCGGCTTGAGTACACGATTGTCTCCCTCGACGTATTCCGGACTCCGTCGCCGGACCTGTGGCGGAAGCGGTTCCTGGAGCACCTGCCGTCCATCCGGGAAGGACGTTATTCCCTGATCGCGGCGATGGATGACATTGCGCTGGATACGCTCCTGGAGCACTATGGCACTCTTCCTGCGGAACTTCCAATCGTTTTTTCCGGCTATGAATGTTATGATCCGGAAATGAAAAAGATCTATCCGAATCTGACCGGGGTGACACAGAATTATGACATAGAAAAGACCGTGCGGCAGGGGCTGAGGTTTTATCCGGATACACGGAAGATCGTGGTCCTTTATGACAGCAGCAAGGCCAGTCTGCACTTCGCCCGGCGGGCCGAGAAAATTCTTGCGGGCTTCCGGAATGTGTCGGCCGAATACGTTGCCGGTTCCGATTATAAAGTCAGTGCCCTGTTCGAAAAACTGCACGGATATCCGAAGGAGACCCTGATCCTGATCTCCCCCTGGCGCGGACTGAACAACAACGACTATCAGAACGAAGTTTCCTTCGGTCTGGACATGGCGAAAACCCGGGAGCGCCCCTGTCTTGCCGTGACCGACACGCTGCTCGGCTATGGCGCGCTGGGCGGATTCGGAGCGATCGCGGAGGAGGACGGCAGGGCGGCCGGACGTCTGGCCGGACGGATCTTCCGCGGAGCCTCTGCTCGTGATCTTCCGGTGGAGGAGGGAAAAATTTATCCGGTCTTTGATTTTCATGTCCTTTCGGAAAAGCGTCTGGATTTGTCCAAGCTTCCGCAGAATGCGGTGCTTCTGAACGCGCCTCCCTCGTTCTGGAGCAGGTACCGGTTCGAGATTCTGATCTACGGCGGGGCGGCCGCGCTGATCTTCGGCGGAATCCTCTTTTATCTTTTCATGATCCGGCGTGCGATGACGCGCTGCCGGGAGCTGCTGGACATTCTTCCCGGCCACATCGGAATCGTCGGCGCGGACGAACGGCTCCTTTACTGGAAAGGCGATCCGGAGGAACCGGAGGGTGCCGGCAGGACCGTTTCCCTTCGGAATATCAGGAATGCCGATTATACGGCTCTTTCCGCCGCGGTCGGGAACGTCCTGCGGACGGGGCGCAGGACGACGCTCGAATACGCGGTGAACGGGGCGATGCGCGCCGTTTCCCTGGCGAAAGTTCCCTCCCGTCTGTTCGGAAAGGACGCCGTGGTATGGTTTTCCCTGGAGAACGCGGAGCTCCAGAAGGCCAGAGCGCAGGCCCTGGAGTTCGCCGCAAAATTGAAGAGGAGTACGCGGATCTGGGATCTCGTCATCAACTCGCTTCCGATTTATGTGTTTGCCAAGAATCCGGACGACAATTTCCGCTATGTCTTCTGCAACCGTGCGATGGAGGATCTTTCCGGCATGACGGAAAAACAGATGATCGGGAAGACTGCGGAGCATCTCTTCCCTCAGGAACATGCGGCGAGAATCCGGGAAACCGATCGGAAAATCATGGAGACGGGCTGCAAACTGCGGGAGGAAACCGTTGCCCTTCCGGACTGTCATGGTGAAATCCGGTCGCTCCGTGAAATTAAAAAGGCATATGCCGACGAGGACGGTTCCCGCCTGCTGTTTGGAATCGCCGTGGACATTACCGAAGTCGAGAGGCTGAAGCGCGGTTCGGAAGAAAGTGCGGAATGGTTCCGCCGCACGCTGAACGCCATCGGCGACGGCGTGATCACGACCGATGCTTCCGGAAATGTCGTGATGCTCAACCCCGTTGCGGAACGGATGCTCGGCGTAACCCGGGAAAATGCGGTCGGACTCCCGCATGAAAAGATTCTCCATCTGGTCAGCAGCGACGACGGCACCCCCGCACCTTCGCCGCTCGGAAGGACTCTCCGCACCGGGACAATTGTGGAACTCGCGAATCATACCAGCCTTATTTCCGCTTCCGGAAGAAAGTATCACGTTTCCGACAGCGCAGCTCCGATTCTCAGCAGGGAAGGGAAGATCATCGGGGCCATCCTGGTATTCCGGGATGTGTCGGAGGAATACGTCCAGCGGAACGCCATGCGCCGCATGGCCGCCCTGATGGAGGCGGGTGCAGAGCTCACCAATTCCGCAACGTTCTACCACGACATGACGACGGGAAAAATGTCCGGCTCGAAACTGCTTCCCATGCTCTGGCCGATCCGCGGCGGCGTGGCGGGCGGCCTCGACGGATGGGTGGTTCCGGAGGACCATGACAAACTGATCCGCGCATGGAAGAACGTCAGGGACGCCGGGAGCGACACCATGCTGGTCGACTACCGCGTGAGGATCAACGGCGAACTCCGCTACTGCCGCATGAAGTCCTATGTCGACGAGCGCCGCTGCGGCGTGCTGAGAACCCTCGGCGTGATTCAGGATATTACGGAAATCACGCGGAATGCGCGCGAATTCAGGGAAAACAGTGAACTCTGGGCCCAGGTCATCAACCTGATGCCGATCCTGCTCTGCGTGAAGAAGTTCGACGATTCCTCCTATGTCCTCTGCAACAATGCCTTTGCGGGATTCTTCGGAAAGACGCAGAGCGAAATTCTGGGAAAGACCGACCGCGAACTCTTCTCCGATCCCGCGGATGCGGAAAGAATCCGCCGCCGGGATCTTCAGGCGGATGCGGAGGGCGGCAAACAGGATTATCAGGAAACCGTGACGACCTCTGACCGACGGAAGGTCCACCTGAACATTCTCAAGCGCGTCCTGCTCATCGGCGAACACAAATTCCTCGTTGCCGCGGCCGCGGACATCACGGACCTGACCCGCCGGATCGAAGTGGAAACACTCAATTCCCAGATCCTCGGAAAGACGGTGAAGGAGGATCAGTTCGAAAAAATCCTCGAATATATCGCCGGAATCCTGATCGAACGCATGAATTGCGGCCGGATCGTGCTTGCGCAGTATGACGAAAACGGCAGGCTGCGCTTCTCCGGCGAATGGCTCGCTCCCGGGGCTGTCTCGGTCCGGGAGAAGGTGGATCAGTATTTCCGGATATGGGAGCTTCAGACCCCGGCGCTGAGGGAGAACCGGATCATCCGGATCACCGATCCCGCCTGCGATCCGATCATTGCAGAGCTGAAGAAAATGGATCCGGACTATCCGGCACGCCCGGCGATCGTTGTCCCGATCTCCTCCGGCGGCGGACTGCGAGGGGTCCTGTTCGCATTCTTCCTCCCGGGAAAACCTCTTGTGCCCGAGGTCGACGAGACTCTCATGCGCACCTGCGCCAATGTGATCGCGCTCGCGGAAATCCGCAGCAGGCAGACGATGGAGCTTCACCGTTCGGATCTTGAAAAGCAGATGATCCTGAACAACATCCGCATCCCGATCTGGCTTTTTGACGGTTCCGGAAAGCTGCTCCGGGCCAACAACGAAGTCATGAAAATGGCGGAAGGCCAGTCCGGCGAGGAACGTCTGGAATGGTTCGGAAAACTTTCCCGGAACGACCGCCCGGTCGCCCGCGTGCTGCGGGACTGCAGACCCGTGTCGGAAAAAATCATCCGGAACGGACACAACTTCATCGTCAGTGCGGACCCCGTGTTCGACTCGGCCGGAAAGCTCATCTATGTCGTAAAAAGTGCATTTGACGTGACGGACCTGAATTCCCTGCTGCGGATACAGAACATTTCCAGATTCTGTCTGGAGGTGTTCTTCCGCGAGGAGGATGCGGAAAGGGCCTTGAGTTCCGTCATGGCGAAAGTCTGCGAGTTCATGGGTGCCTCGCGGATCGCGATCGTGCGTCTGGACGAGAAAAATCATGTTTTCGACACCTGCCGCGAATATTCCGCCCAAGGAAAAAAGCCCGTCATGAACCTGCAGGGACTTCCCTTCAATACCGGCATGCCATGGCACCGCGAGATCGAATCCGGCACCCTGATTTCGGTCCCCGAGGTCGGTTCCTCCGCTGGAAAGGAAGCTCTCGGCGAGTGGTGGGGCCCGATGAAACAGGCATCCATCCGTTCCCTCTACAGCATTGCAGTCCATTGCGGACGCGAACTTTGGGGCGTATTCAACGTCCTGTATGAAAACGAGACCCGGATTCTGACTGCGGCGGAGGCGGAATTTCTGCGGACGGTTTCCCGCCAGGTGAACCTGCTGCTTCAGAAGCAGGCTTCCAGGCGCGCTCTCCTGCAGGCGCTGGAGGAAACCAGAAAGTCGGAACGCTCCAAGGAGGCCATGCTCCGGAACGAACGGACCCTGAACTCCTGTCTTCAGACTCTCTTCAAGGACGAAAACACGGAAAATGCCATTCACACAGTGCTTCGCGTCATGCTGGACCATTTCGGCGCCTCCCGCAGCTATATCCTGAACGTCAGCCGCCGCGAGGGATGGCAGAGCGTCGATCACGAAGAAGTCGCGGAGGGGAAAAAGCTTTCCCAGCTCTGCGGGGTAAGACTTCCTCTTTCGGAA
>CAZHPP010000086.1:0-10797 GCA_964534535.1 uncultured Victivallales bacterium
TGTCATTTTCGGCCCCGTCACATAAATCCGGCAGAGTCTTTGGACATATTGAACCCTCTGCATAGAAACGACGATTGCTCTTTGCCCACCGCACTGAAGAAATACTCCGATACCGTATCGCGCGCGGCTGAATACCCGGTGTCGCCGACATGTCCGCTGATAAAGAGGACGTTGCTTTTTCCCGGCGGAAGGACAAGCGGGGGAACTTCCGTTTCATATTGCACCTTGCGGATTTCCACAGTTCCGTGGCGGAACGCCATGAAGTTGATTTTCTGGGCACGCATTTGTCCGGGATAAAAACTGTCCATGACTGCCGCAGTCACGGACGGCTGGCGCATGGAGTAGATTTTCCGGACTTTGCGGTGATAAGACCCTTCCGTGGTGTAATAGTCTCCGGCGAGATAGCCGTTCATGATATAATGAGTGAAAGCATATCCGCTTTTGTCTTCCGAAAACGGCAGAGGTTCTCCGGGACATGCAAAAGTGCCCTTTGTCTTCGTATTTCCATAGTATGCCGTCCCGTAGTTTGCGCCGATTTTTACGCCATCTCTTTTTTGACCTGAAAGCACCTGGAACCAGCATTTATAATCGTTCTGCCGGCCGGGCAGGATCCAGTCATCGAAGTCACCTGCATACATCTGGATGGCAAGGCCCATTGTCTTCATGTTGTTCCTGCATACGGCATTTTTTGCAAGATCCCGCGCTTTTGAGAGCGCCGGGAGAAGCATTCCGGCAAGGATTGCGATGATCGCTATAACGACCAGGAGCTCTATTAATGTGAAACATTTCGCACGTCTGGCCTGATTGAGCGGATGATACGTTTTCCGGCATCTTTTCATAATGTCTCCTCATCTCCTTTACAAGGGGTTTTATTCGAACTTGACGTTCAGGTTTTTCATATAGTCGCGCGCCTGTCCGGCGGACCATTTCTTGAAATCCCACAGGACCAGATTCGCGGAAACGCCCGGTTTGCAGGACAGATAGGCTGTGCACCCATAGCCGCAGCGGATCGTCCCCGCCGAGATTTCCTGCGGATTGAAAAGAAACGCGCAGCAGCCGTCGCCGCGGCCGTTCCCCGAATCATAATATGAATCATAGAAGACCACATAACAATCCTTCTTGTCCAGGACGTACTTGCCATCGGTGCAGCGGCCGTTCGCAGTGGTAGCGATTTCACGCTTGCGCAGGTTTTTCTCTCCATAAGCGCCGGGATATGCGACCAGAGACAGTTCATACGGCGACTTTTTACCGGTCGGAGTAAACGTCATGGCCAGTTTGTCATCGTCGTCCGCCAGTTCCATCCGGATTGTCCCGGCATATTCTCCGCTGGTATATTTGAACTCGGCGCAGGCGGACGAACCGTCTTTTGCGGCTTTGATCTCGCCGAACGCAAGATTCCCGTCAAGCAGCTGGGTTTTCGCAAATCTCACCGTGACGAAGCCACCCGCATACCAGTTGAACACCGAAGGGCGCACCATGCCGATCTGGACTGCATGGGGAATGCCATTCAACATCTTTCCCTGCAGATGGAACACAAAGCTTGTTTTTGCATTGCTCAGCGTCACCAGCGCATTGTAACTGTCTGCGGCCGCCTTGTAGCCATGCGTTCCCCAGATTCTGACCGGCTGGGCAAAGTACGCTTTCTTTGAGGCATCATCGGGGGTGATTTCAATTTTCTTGACATTCGCGGCCGCCCACATGGAGCAGCAGACAGTCAATGACAGCGCGCAGATGGAAAAGTGTTTTGCATAATTCATAAGGCACCTCTTTCCTTTTGTATGTAATTCCCTGCAAAGGCTTCTGGGATATCCTGAAAAAGACTCCGGCCATGGCGCGAAAGCATAAGCCGCCTCTGGAAAAAGTATAGCACTGTTTCCCCATGGAGCAAATCATTTTCTCCTCTGTTCCTGAAAAAATCTGTATCTTGATTTCTCATCTGTATCTTTCCCTGCAGGTCTTCAGCGGTATTTCTGCAGCTCGGGTTCACAGATCCCGACATGCGGCATGGCATAAAGAATCCTGCCGTCCCCTGCCGTCAGATCGCTTTTTGCACACAGGGCCAGCGTTTTCATTCCGCGGATATCCGCCGTGATTTCCTGCATCGGCTCACCGGGACGGAGTGTGACCTCCGCAACTTTTTTTGTGCCATATTCCATGTCATTGGAACGGACCTGATTTTCATCGGGAGAGACTTCCACCGTGAAAACCGTCCTGCGTCCGGGATAAATCCCCTCTTTCACGTTGGCCGCGAGGCCGACCCGGCACCTGAAATATGGATACAGTCCGCCATCCACGAAAAACTTCGCTCCGGCATATCCATACAGCCCAAAACCGTCGGAAATCCGCACGGTTTTCCTGTCTCCATGCGCATCCGCTTCAATCAGTTCCATCGGCTTTTTCCGCGAATTTTCCACAAACTGCCCGACAAGCATCTCATTGTAGTAGGGCGAGGGGTGCCAGAAATAAGGCAGAATATCCGTCAGCTTCAGACGGTTCAGCGCCGCATATTCGGTTTCGTCGAATTTTCCATACGCGATGCAGAACGCGGTATGCCAGGCCGAAGCAGTGATGAAAGAGGCCTGCCGGCACTGGTCCGCCAGCAATGCGGCCTGACTGCTTAACGGTTCCCCGCGGTATGCCGACATGATCACAGGAACGATGCAGTCTTTCGCGCTGCGGACTCCCTTGAAGACAGCATTCATCAGGTGGTATGCAGCCTCTCCGGAGCTTTTCCCCAGAAAACGGGGCGGAAGCGGTTCAAATTGATCCGTCGCATTGTCAAACAGCGCGTGCATTTTCAAATGCCGTCCGGGAACCGGATCCTTGAACAGCTGGAAGAAGATGTCATTGTTCACGCAGTGTCCCGGCGTCAGCGGATCCTGCAGGATATGGCCCAGTATGCCGCCGTGAATGACCGTCATTTCCCAATTTTCAGCCCGGATTGCCGCGATCATTTTATCCATCAGCATCTGATACAGGCGGCGATTGCCGTCGGGAGAAGCTGCGGCGCGGTCGGGATTCAGATTGATGTCCACCAGTTCATGCGGAAGACTTCTGCCGTCATCCAGAAAGCAGTATTTTCTGAACTCTTTTTCATATACCCAGTCCGGAAGATGGCAATATGCGGCAAGTTTCTCTGCGCCATTGCGGATCGGAGACGGCACGCAGGAGATTCCCAGATTTTCCGGACTCATATCCGGCCTGATCAGTTCTTTTTCCCATTCGGGCAAAACTTCGACAGCCCGTTTCCCCAACCATGAATGTCCGCCCCATCGCGTCATTTGTTGCATCCCCTTGTCTTTGCAGTGCGTTTTTTTATTCTGAAAAGACAATACAGACATCCGGACAGTTTTTCAAGCCTGACAGGGCAAAAAGCGAAAATATATCTGTATTTATAGACGGAATCTGTATCTCATCAGGCAAAATACAGATTTGCAGAACGGCTACAGAAAAATTGCAGAAAACGGCGGAATCGGAATTGAATTCAACTGTCTCAAAACTATATTTCGGCATGAGAACGATCATGTGAGGCTGCAGCAGTCCGGCGGAAAGACGGATCGTTTTTTGAGAACTCCCATAAACAAGGCACTCGTCATGAACATCACTGACTACAGAAAAAACATCCTGCTTCCCTGTGTTCTGGCTGCCTCCCTGCTTGAGGCGGACCGCTGTTCCGGGGCGGAGGGAGATCATGCGCGCCTGCCGGTCATGCCGCGGACAAATCCCGGGACACTGATGCGGGTCGGGATCATCAGCGACACCCATGTGGATTCCCGGAAAAGTTCCTGCGGACCGCTGAGCGCATTCTTTCAGCTGTTCCGCGAAAATCGGGTCGACCTGATCATTCACTGCGGCGATATTGCAGACCGATATGATCCGCGCGCATACCGCAACTACCGGGAAGCCTTCCATGACGTCTTCGCCGACAGGAAAATACCTGAATTCTTTGTTTACGCCGGACACGATGCGGCAGGATATCCGCATTGGGAAAACTGGAATTATGCTTTTGCTGAAGTAAAGAAAAATCTCGGCATCGCCAATCGTCCGGATGACGTTATCCGGTTCAGGAACCGCACGTTCCTCATATTCCAGGAGCGGATCAATGCGGAACATTATGAGGAAACAATCAGAAACGCCGTCCGGCAATATCCGGGGGAACCGGTCTTCGTCCTTGACCATCGTCCTGCATACGATACCGTGGACAACAGCCTGGAGTGGGGATGCAGGATCCGCCGCCGGATCCTTGAACGATATCCGCAGGCTGTTCAGATTTCAGGTCATATCCATTCCTCCCTGAGGAACGAGCGGTGCATCTGGCAGAATCAGTTCACAGTGATCGAGGCCGGATGTCTGCAGAAATGGCACGGCGTCCTGGTCGGGGCCGCGGCAGAACCGGCCGAGGCATACGGAGCCACAATCATGGATGTCTGCACGGACCGGCTGGAAATACACAGGTTCTGTCTGGATTCGGACGGCAGGCAGAAAATTGAACGGCTCAGGACATTCATCATTCCCCTGCCCTTTGATCCGGCAAATGCGCCCTGCAATTTCGAACATCGGAAAAAACTGTCTGCCGCGCCGGAATTCGCGCCGGATGCAGAAATCAGCCTTGCCTTTGACAGAATCCCTTTTTCGCGGCTTCAGATGAAATTCCCTGAGGCGGCACATCCCGACGGCGTATTCCGTTACAGGATCGAACTCGAACGATGCGGCAAAGACGGGAAATGGACCCGGTATGCCCGCCAGGACGTGCGCGGCGGTTTCCACCTGGAACCGGCCAAGCGCGGAACCATCGTGCACGAACTTGATTCCGGATTGTTCGATGCCGGCACCCTGTGCCGGATCAGGATCACGCCGGAAAACGTGTTCGGGATCACCGGCAGACCGCTGTATCAGGAAACGGCGATCCCGGATCTGCAGAAGACAGAAGTGATATGCGACATGACCAATCCGATGGGAACATGCTGTTTCAAGAATGATGCCTCCGATATTCCGCTGCGGCAGTCCGGCGACGGATTCTATCATCACGGCACAGCCAACGCGAGGCTGGAATTCCCCACGCACACCTGGGATGCACCGGCAGGGACGCGGTTCCGGCTTACGATCGAGATGCATGCCAGGAAAACGACTTTCGGGCAATGGACCATGATGCTGCGCGATTCCGCCGCGCCCGTATTCGCCTCGCCGAAAATCTATGTCGAATCGGGTGATTCAGGCTCGCTGCGGTATGTCATCGAAGCGGTCAAGAACAGGAAACAGCAGAATTTCGTCCTGCTGCTTCAATACCGATACTATGCTCCGGACCGTGAAGAAGGCGACGGCGAAGTCAGGTTCGACCGTGTCAGAGTCGAACGCCTCTCTCCGCCGCCTTCCCCCAATATGAAAGGCCAATAAAATCCATGAAGAAGCGGATCCCAGGACTGTCCTTTATGAAAACGCTGCACGGCACACGGAACGGACTTGAAGCCGGCAGAAACGAACGGGAGGCAATGCCATGAAATTCCAAGCCCGGTTCTGCTCATCGCTCGCCAAGGTAATGCCGGACGGCGCTCCCGGAAGAAGACATGAATCAGGATCCGCGCTCCGGGGCGAACGTTTTTCATTCCAGATCGCATATCGCTGCAGCGGCGGCCGCTGCTATATGACAGTCGAAACGGAATCGCCGTTAAAGAAATATATACGGTGCCGCAAGGTCGGATTCGTTCCGGTGGATTACAGCGGATTCATCTTTGATGACGACATCATCAGCCGCGGAACCGGACTTTTCCCGGATGTGCTTTCCGATTTTACGGAAGAACAGAATTATGCGCCACTGACGCCGTGCTGGCGTTCCATCTGGTTCACGGTGAATGTTCCGGAGGACTGTCCGCCCGGAGACTATCCGATAGAAGTCTCGCTGAAAAAAAGCTGGATATGGGACGGCGACGACCGCATCGATCCGCTGGGCACATATACATACACATTGAAAGTGCTTGACGCCGTTCTGCCTCCCCAGACGCTGAAGAATACTCATTGGTTCCATGCGGACTGCCTCGCACAGGCATATCACGCTGCCCCGTTCAGCGAAGACCATTGGCGCATCATCGGCAATTTCATGAAGAACGCCGCCGAACACGGAATCAACATGATCCTGACCCCGCTGGTCACGCCTCCCCTCGATACCGTCCCAGGCAAAGAACGCATGACGGTGCAGCTGGTCAGGATCCGCCGCGACCGGGGAAAATACAGCTTCGATTTCTCTCTGCTGGAACGCTGGATCGCATTGGCGCAGTCCTGCGGGATGAAATATTTCGAGATGGCGCCGCTTTTTACGCAATGGGGCGCCAGGTTTACGCCCAAGATACTCGCCGAAGTCGACGGCAGACCTGCCAGAATATTCGGCTGGGATGTTGCATCCGATTCCGCCGAATATCGAGAATTCCTGAGCGCATTTCTGCCGGCATTGACCGATTATCTGAGACAGAAGAAGCTGGAGGACGTCACCTATTTTCATTGTTCGGACGAACCGGCGCCCGAACACCTGGAAACATACCGCAGGGCCAGGAATCTGCTGAAAAAATTGATCCGCGGCTTTAAGAGCATGAATGCGCTCGCGAGCGTGGAGTTCTATCGGAAGGGACTTGTCGACATCCCGGTCCCGATCGAGACGAGTTTTGAAGATTTCGAGCATGAAGACGTTCCGGAGAAATGGATCTATTACTGCTGCGCCCCGTGCAGGACCTTCAGCAACCGTTTCATCTTTATGCCGTCGTCCCGCAGCCGGATCTTCGGCGCGCTGATGTATCGCTATAAGATCGAGGGATTCCTGCATTATGGCTTTAATTTTTACAACAGCGGACTGTCAAGGTTTCCAATCGACCCCTACAAATGCAACAGCGCCGACTGTTTTTATCCGGCAGGCGATTCCTTCCTGGTTTATCCGGGACGTGACGGCATGCCGGAAGATTCAATCCGCCATGAAGTCTTCTTCGAGGCCCTCCAGGACCAGCGCGCATTGAATCTTCTTGAGTCGGAAATCGGCCGCGAAAAGGTTCTGAAAATGCTGGATGCCGCTTCTCCGGCAGGAGTTTTCAGGATGGATCAATATCCCAAAGGCGAGGAGTCCGTATTGAAATTAAGGGAAAAAATCAACCGACGGCTTATGAAAAATACTCAATCCGTCACGGGCGGAAAAAGACATCAATGAAAGCAATCCATGTAAAAACAGTTCTCGTCGATATCGACAATACCCTGACCGAGAATATCGCGCCCCATCTGCCGGAAAGCAGCGGAGTGGAGATCCTTGCAGACTTTCTTCTGCAGCGTGATCAAATTCCGCCGGAGCAGACCAGAAAGAAACTGGCACTTCTTTTTGATCCGGAACGCGAATGCCTCACCACGAAACTGCATCTGTTCGGAGTCAGCCGGCGGGAGTTCTGGGATCTGCTGCTGCCCTGCTGTCTGAAGCATTTCCGCATGCTGCCCGATGCCGTCACGCTTCTGAAGACGCTGCATGAACTGCCTGTCAAAGTCTATACGGCAACGACCAACAGTGAATTCACTTCGCGCATGAAGCTTGCATCCGGCCTCGACGGCACGGACTATAAAAGCTGCAAATATATCGACGGCTACTACCCCGGCAATGCCTTTAACGACCCGCGCGGCAAATACGCCCCCGATTTCATCAGCAAGATCATCCTGGACGGCAGATTCGATCCGCAGACGACCGTCATGATCGGAGACGATCCGCGCTATGACCTGTACCCTGCGCAGCGCGCAGGAATCCGTTATTGCGTTATCGTCAAACGGACAATGCGGGAAAAGTATCAGGAACTGGACGGTGCGATCTATGTGAACAGCCTGCAGACCATTGCGGAGGCAATCCGGGCCGGCACATTGACTCAAGCCGTGGAACAGAGCCGGAGTTCCGCTCCTTCAAAAAATTCTGAGCGGAAGACTGCCGGATAATGTTTTCCTCTCAGGCAGCATGACAAACCCAGGAAGATAAAATCATGGAACAGATTTTTGCCAATATCGTAAATGAGTATTATATCCGCCGGATTCGGGAACTCGCACGCCGGCGCAGGGAAGCCTTCGACAGAATCAATACTCCCGAGGCAGCCGGAAAATATGTTGCGCATGTGAGAAGTGTGATTCGTTCCGCATTCGCCCTGAATCGAGAGGAACGCACGGAATTGTCTCCGGAAATCACCGGGACCTTTGATCTTGGCCGTTATAAAATGGAAAATATCATTTTTGAAAGCCGGCCCGGATATTTCGTCACAGGCAATCTGTTTTTGCCGAAGTCGGATCAGCAGAAAAACTTTCCGGTGCTTCTGGAATTGTGCGGACACAATCCCGACGGCAAGGCGAATCGCCGGGGGACTCAACTCGCAGCCGCACTGGCCGCAAACGGCATGGCGGTGTTTGCAATCGATCCTGTCTGCCAGGGGGAAAGACTGCAGTTCCCGGAGGCGAATCCCTCCTGTGAAATCGTACGCGGGCACAACATGCTGGGCAAGACGATGCTCGCCTATGGAGATTTCTTATGTTCATGGCGGGCATGGGATGCCGTGCGGGCAATTGACTATTTGGAAACCCGCCGGGAGATCAATCAAGACAAGATTTATGCCGGAGGATGCTCCGGCGGCGGCACCATGACCGTGTTCCTTGCCGCACTGGATGACCGGATCAAAGGCTCGGCGCCCAGCTGTTATGTCACCAGTTTCGAGCGCAACATCGAAAACGAACTTCCGGTGGATTCCGAACAGATTCCCCCCGGGCTTGCGGCGAAAGGGATCGAAATCGCCGACTTCCTGATTGCGGCCATCCCGAATCCGGTCTGCATCCTGGGAGAAGACAACGATATCTTCGATCCGCGCGGCACGCGGGAAGCATTTGCCGATGTGTCGAAAATCTCCTCCCTGCTGGCTGTAAAAACGCCACCCGGACTGTTCATTGGCCCCCACAGTCACGGACTGTGGGAAGACCACCGTGAGAAAATGTACGAATTCTTCCTGAGAATTGCCGGACTGCCCCGCCTGCGTTTCCCGGAAAAAGATGTTCCGGCGCCCCTTCCGGAACAGCAGAATGCCGCCCCCTCAGGCTCGGTAAGAAATTTACCCGGAAACCGTACGGCACGGGAAATCTGCCGGCAGCGCGGCAGACGGATCATTTCCGCACGGCCTTCCCTGACGGCGGCGGAAATCCGCAGAAAAATTGCAGAGATTCTGCATATCTCCATGCCGGCCGCTCAGCCGGATTTCCGCGTTCTGCGTGCGTCCGTCTTCCGGGGACAATGCTTTTCAAGGTTCCTGCTGGAAGTGCCTGAAACTCCGATTGGTGTCCTGAAGTGCCTTGCGGAAAAAGAACTGTTCCATATCGTCCGTGCCCCCAGAGCGCTGCTGTATCTTCCTCACTTTGAGTCACAGAGAGAGCTGCTGAAAATCGCGCCGGATGAAATTGAATATGGAACAAGATTTGCTTTCGATCCCTTTGGCATCGGCGAGATGACGCCTTCCGCATGCGACCGGTCAGGACGGAACATCGGCGCATCGTACAATCACGACTATCACTTTGCCGCGTGCGGTCTTCTGATGGATGATCCGTATCAGGGACTCCGTGTGCGCGGAACTCTGGCGGCGATTCGACTGCTGAGGGAAGCCGCCGGCACAGAAAAACTCACATTGGTCGGCGCAGGCCAGACAACAGTCACGGCATTGCTGGCCGCATTTCTGGACAATACCGTTTCGCTTGAGCTGATCAATCCGCCGGAATCTTACGAGTCGATGCTCGGCGCATTGACTCCATGGCCGCAGACAGAAATCATTCAGGGAATCCTGCAATGGACGGATCTGCCGGAACTTTACCGCATGACCCGTGCAAAAATCATTTCCCGGACTTACGCCATGTTCGAACGCTGACATTATGCCGGGACGGCAGAGTTTCCAGAGAGGTGGAAGAACTCATTCACGAACAGGTCAATTTGGATATGGACAGCGTTATTCGGCGGCAGACAGACTCAAAGTTGTCAAACTTGATCTGGAGCACGGGCATCCGGACAGACAGGCTGCCAAACATGGAACACCGCTGCTCTTGAAGCGGGACAAGATGGCATGTCAGATCGACGGAAACGCTGGACGCCTTCGCATCGGCGGCCGATTGGGCCATCGTCCGGGTGAATCACCGCGAACGCGAAATTCTGAACGGACAACTTTCGAATGCCGGGGAAAAATGTTCTTGAATTTTTCAAGTTGGGGCTATAACATCTGTTTGAATTATTTCAAGTCATACGGCTAAGAAAAAACTGATATTTTCCCCAAGAAAATACTTGAATATTTCCACACAGGCAGTATTATACTCGGTTGAGTAAAATGATATTCCTTATTAAAAATAGGACGATTCATGTCAATGCCTGATGAGATGGGGGTAAAATTCCCCAGTTTCTTTCGGCGTATGGGAAGCATCTGTCTGATTCTTGCAGTACTGTTCCTGTTTACGGAAGCTGTTTCCGCGGAAGAGCCGACAAAACTTCCGCTTCTCCGTGTCAGCATACTCGGCGACAACATGGACTATACCGTCATGCCGGACGGCCAGTGCAAAGGCCAGGCATACGAGTATCTGGAGAGGCTGGCGTTTTACGGAGGCTGGCAGTTCGAATATCATCTCTGCTCCGAATACGACTGGAATACCGCCGAACGCCAGCTGGCCGAAGGCAGACTTGACATTCTGGTGAAACTTCCCCGGACGAAGGGAAACCTGAATTCCTGTCTGTTTTCACGTCTGTCGATGGCCTTTGCCGACATGAGCCTGTACGTC
>CAZHPP010000087.1:0-10730 GCA_964534535.1 uncultured Victivallales bacterium
CTGCAGATCCCCGTTCCGGAGAAACTTGGGAAATGCGGAACCATCGTCATGGAATTTGCCATGAAACCGTTTGCCCCGTGCAAATACCCGATGCGGACAATTCTTGCGCTGGGAACCCGCGGGAAAATGAAGATCGCCTTCAATACCTTTGCCAATGTAAAACCGCCCCTCCTGCAGTATGGGTTCGGCGACGGGAAGCACAATTTCGGAGCGGCGGCGCGTCCGCTTGAATTCGGAAAGCTGTATACGGCGGCGCTGAGCTTTGACGGAACCAAAGTCAAATGCTGGCTGGACGGCGTCATGATCCAGGAGGGCGCACAGCCGGCCGCAATTGAGGAAGGCGACTGGCGGAATCTGTTCGTGGGGCCGTATGGCGACGGATGGATCAAGATAGCTCCATGGGGAGCCTGCGATACCCTGATCCGGCGCCTGAGAATTTACAATTCCGCTCTTGATCCGGAAGAAATCGGGAAGCTCAGCGGTTTCCAGCCGAAAAACATTTCGGAACGCTCGCCGGAAGTGCTGACGGTTCCCCGGGTGCCCTCCGCTGAAATCCGGCCGGATGGGGAACTGACGGAAAAAATCTGGGAAGAAGCCGCCTCCCCTGTTTCCCTGATCGATATGGCTGCACCTGAAAAAACATGGAAGATTCCTCCGCACCATGTCCGGCTCGCATGCGATGAAAAGAATCTCTATATCGGGTTAGATTCCCTGTTCCCGGCAAACACGTCCCTGAAAAAAGGCCCGACGGCAAAAGACGGGGAAAAGGAAATCTGGGGATTCGAGTCGTTTGAACTTTATTTTTCCAAAGGCGCGGAGCTTTACCGGTTTGCCGGTTCGCTCGGCGGCGGACGCATCTCGAGCATGAAGCATCAGGGCTCCGCTCACCCGGAATGGCGGTATGAAACCACGTCGAAGATGCGGATCGACGACACTGTGCTGTGGCAGGGGGAAATCGTCATTCCCTGGAAAACTCTGGGATTTGAAGTCCCCCCGGAAGATGGAATCAGATTCAATTTCTGCCGCACATGGTATCTGGCCGGGAATCGCATTCTTTCCGCTCTTTCCGGACCGGCTGACGGCTACGGGGATGTCAGCCGCTTCAAACTGCTGAAACCGGCAAGGCTTGCTCCCGGAATGAAACTGGTTTCCGGGATTGATCCCTCTTTCGGACGGCTGAATCAGAGCATTTCGCTCTGCAGTCCCGAAGCCTCGGAAGTCTCCTTTGAAATTACCGCGGACAGCCGCAGAGGTGCGGTTCCTCCGCAAAAAATCTTTTCAAAGACAGTGAACCTGAAGGCCGGAACTCCGGAACTCCTCCGGATCGACCTTCCGCTCCCGGAATCGGAAGCCGACTGCCTTGTCTACTCTCTGACGGACAAAAGCGGTGGAAAAGTCTTTTCCCGCCAGATTCTGCCGGTCCGGGTCGTTCCGGAATATCTCACTGTGACGCCGCTGTTCTCCCAGGGGAAAATCCGCCTGAACTATCTTCGGGAAGAAGCAGAGCGGAAATTCGGAAAAAATTTCGGCGGCAGACTGTTCCTGACCGGACCGGACGGCAGAGTCCTTGCCTCCGCGGACGGCAAGGCCGGCGCGCTTTCCTTCCCGTTCCCGAAGAATTCTCCGCGCGGCGTCTATCGTGTGGAACTTCGGAATGCGGACGGGAAACAGGTTCTTTCCGCCTCCGCTTTTTCGTTCCCGGGATTCGGCGAATGGAGCAGAGTGTCATTTGACAACCGGATCATTCCGCCCTTTACCCCGCTGAAGACCGCAGACACAGCGGACGGCAAGGGAAAGACCGTTTCCATGTGGGGACGCGCCTACCGTCTTGACGGAACCCGGCTGTTTCCTGCGGGCATGGTTTCCCAGGGAACGGAACTGCTTGCCGAGCCGGTTCAGCTGAAAATCGACGATGCCGATTCTTCCGGGAAGGCCGAAACCGTCTGGGGCAAATCTTTGCCGCACCGTTTCGAGTACGCGGCACGGAATGATGGAAATTCCGCTCTGGTTTCTTCCAGCGCCTGGATTGAATACGACGGAGTCTCCTATTACAAAGTCAAGGTCGAAGCACGGAAAAATCTGAAAAACGTGGAACTCGTCCTTTCGCTTCCGCGCGAGTCTGCAAAGTACCTGCATACGGCAGGCACCGGATCGTGGGGACAGAAGATCACGGTTCCCGTCGGGAACGGAATCCGGGAACTCCGCTATTTTCCCTGCGTCATTCTGGGAAACGAGGAAAAAGGAGTCTGCTTCTTTGCGGAAAGCCGTTCATCCTGGCCGGACAAATCCGACCGTCCCATACGCGTCAAGGCGGACGGGAAAACAGCCGAACTCAGCGTCCGGCTGGCTTCCGGTCTGGAGCAGGGGAAAAGTTTTGAATTCGAATTCGGCCTTCTCCCGATCCCGGTGAAGAAACTTCCGGAGAACTATCCGTTCAATATCTTTGCGGGATACGCTCTGAAACGTCCGGATTATCCTGCTGCCGGGGCGATCGTTTCCACCTGGCGTCCCGGGCAGACGCACGGCGACTGTCTCGGCGATCTTCCGCCGGAGAACAATCCGCAGGCCGCGCATTACAGAAAAGAACTTGAGCGTCTGCATGCGTCCGGAGTAAAACTTATCCCGTATGCCATGGCCTCCCGCCTGCCCGACGAATATCCGGAAGTCGCCGCCTTCCTTGAAGAATGGCAGATGATCCCTCAATTCAATCTCCAGTATCAGAAAAACGGGCGGACTTATGCCGTCCATGCCCTCTGCCCGGCGACGCCGGCAAACGAATATTTCATTTTCCATTTCCGCGAACTGCTGAAACGGGCCAAGGTGGACGGCATCTATTTCGATTTCGGGGCGCCGACGGAATGCAGCAACACTCTGCACGGCTGTCACGACAGGGTCCCGATCCTTGCCTTCCGGGAATTCCTCCGCAGGATTGCGCTTTCCCTGCTGGATTCCGGCGTGAAGGACTATGTGATCCTGCTTCACAACACGGACAACGTTCCCATTCCCGCAATGACGTTCGCCACCCATCTTTTCAACGGCGAACAGATCCGCCAGTCCAGCAGTTCCCTGCTGCATAACGGGAAAGACATCCTTGATTCCTATCCGCTTTCCATGTTTGCCTTCGAACTCAGTTCCATGCCGTTCGGACTGACGAACAGCGCATATATGCCTGCCGATCCCCTCGCGAAAGAATACGGCGGCGGCAAGGAGGATGCGGAGCTTTATGCCCTGCGCATGACCAGAGCCATGCTGGCAGGAACGCTGGTCCACAATACCGTTGCGTCCATTCACCGTTCCCACTATGGCATTTTTGACAAGATCACGCGCATCTACACGGATTTCGGTGTCCCGAAGTCAATGTTCTGCGGCTACTGGGATCCGAAGTCGCCGGCAAAGGTCATTTCCGGTCAGGATGTCTATGTGAGCTGCTATCGGAGCGCCGATTCCAAACGCCTTCTTGCCGTCGTTTCCCATCTGGGGAACAAACGGCTCGACCAGACGGTCCGGATCCGGTTCCGGCCGGAAATGGTCGGCATGGCTCCGCTTTCCAAAGCTTCGGAAAAAATTGATTCTCCGGACCCGAAATATGACGAACTGTTCGAGCTGCGCAGAAAGAACGGATTCCCCGCATATCGGGCTCCCCTGAAATGGGAATCCGGCGGAGCAGGAATCGCAAGCTTCAAAGACGGCGAACTCACGCTGGAACTGAAGGCGCATACCTTCGCACTGGTCGTCCTGGAGTAGACACCGGATGATGCGCAAAGCGCCATGCCTTCCGGATTCGGAGGAAGGTCGTCCGTGAAAGGCCGGAAACTTCCGGAATCTCGTTCCAATTCAGCGGATTTCAACGAGATTTCCGGAAAAACATTCCAGGTCGCACCAATATCGGTCAGGCAGAGCGTCCGGCTCGCAGGGAACAGGTTTTCCGTCAAGAAAAACGGACGGATGCCGCGGCGAAAAGAAAAATACGGGAGCATGCACCGGATTCCGGACGCGGAAACTCAAATTGTTCTGTCCCGAGACTTTGACGCGTTCGATTTCGGCATCCATGGCGCAGAGAAGGACGGGATATCCCGGACGTTTCCCTGACCGCTGAATTTCGATTTCCGTTTCTCCGGAAGCGGGAAAGATATCCGCAGGAATCTGCAGCGTGCCGTCCAGCAGGATTCCGTTGACCAGAATGCGTTCGACAAAAGAACCCGCACCTGACGCATGAATGGAACAGGTGCAGTTCCGGAACCGGAAATTCCGGACCAGAAAGTCTCCGGATTCCTCCGCCGGAACCCAGGCAAGTCCGCCGCGGTGCCAGTCGAGTCCGCCCGCGCCTCGGAGCAGCCCCTGCGCCGCGCCGGTCGCGGAAAACGCCTGCCAGTCCGAAGTCTGATGCGCGTCACCGTCGCACCCCGCAAGATTGAACGTTTCAATGGCGCACCGATACTTTCTGAAATATTCCAGATACCCGGCCATGACGCGGAACGCCTCGTCCGCGCGTCCGCCGCCGCGTGCGGTCCTGCATTCGTGTCCGAGGTGCTGGTTCATGTGGACGGACTTCCACATTTCGCAGGGAACGGCGCTGTCCCACGGGACGGCGGTGTGTCCCATCGGATGCCACAGGCGCACAGCCTGCCATTCGGCCAGGCGCGGCAGGATTTTCCGGAAGAGATGGCGTCCGTACGGATACTCCATGGCGAGCGTGTGGGTGTTCTGAAAGACGTTGACCGAAGGGAGTGTTCCGTCGGCACGGCGGGCGGCGCGGAGGTAGCCTTCGCGTTCGTCGAAGAAGAAATCCGTGTAGTGTCCGTCGACGCGGCGGGCAAGACCGGCGCAGCGTTCAGCGAGTGTGCCGTCGTTCCGGTCGAGCGCCAGGTTTTCGAGCGTCCGGAGGGAATCGTACCACCAGCCGTTCAGACAGGAGGCGAAGAACAGACCGTCGAGTCCGGCTTCCTGCGTGTTGTCGACGCCGCAGTTCAGGGAGGTCTTGAGGAGGCCGGTGTCGGGATCGGCGAACTTTTCGCTGAAGCCGAGGAACCGTTTCAGGTGCGGAAGCGCCTCATCGAGGAATGCCGTGTCGCGCGTGAAGGCAAGGTATTCTCCGACGGCGAGAGTCAGGTGCATGGTGATCCACGGACAGGTTTCGACCCACGGATAATCCAGCATGTACCGAAGCAGTTTCCTGGTGCGGTCCGGCTCGCCGGAAAGCAGAAAGTCCCGGCTCGGAAAGACATCGTCCCACAATGCGAAGAACCCGAATTTGGAAGCCGAGGCGCGGATTGCCAGTTCGCGGTCTGTTTCCCCCAGCAGCAGATGGCGCTGGTATCCGGGCATGGTCCGGAAGAATTCGGAGGCCTGCGGAAGTCCTTCGATTCTGACGTCCAGAGCAGGGGTGCATGTCTGAAGCTCTTCGGCGAAGAGCCGGTCGAAGCTGTTTGCGGCATCGATTGCGGTTCTGCGCGCATCTTCGGCCGACGATGCGAACCCGAGTCCGGCGAACACGGGTTCGCCCCTGCTGATCCCGGCGGAAAGTGCCCATCCGTCAGGCAGAACGGAAAATTCGAGCCTGCGGTCGGCCGCGGCGGCCAGGAACAGAACGGTTTTGCGGCCGGAATACGCGCAGTCGATCTCGAAGACAAGTGTTCCGGACTCCGGATCGAAGACAGGCTCGGGCCGGTTCAGGACGACGCCGTTTTCGGGGAACGGCAGAGTCGGATCGAATCCGGGACCGCGGAGATCGTCCGGCAGCCAGCGGATTCCGGTATCGTTTCTGGAAAGCTGGTTCTGCAGGGACTTCCAGCGTCCGGAGGGCATGTGATGCCGGCAGAACACGATCCGGAAGGTCCCGGAGTCATGTCCGGCGAGCCGGAATGAAGCGGAATCCTGCCGGAGCACCATGGACATGGGGTCCGAGCGGAAGCCGAAAGGGTGGAGTTCTGCGTTTTCCGGGACGTATTGCCTTGTATTGGCGAGGAAGCGGATTCCGGGGCCGTAAAGGGGCCTGCCCATGGATTCGGAGGCTTTCCTCGTAATCCACGGGATGGGGAAGCGGTCGGGATAGAGTTTTCCGCGGAATTTCCGAAGGTCGATCCGGTCGACGGAGTCGATTCCGCCGAAACGGCCGACGCAGACGGAAAGCGGTCCGCTGACGAAGGCGCGGAACTGGTCCGGGAAAAGACGGTCGAGGTTCATTTTTCTTTCCGTTTCTGTGATGGGGCGTCCCGCCGGTAGAGTTTCATGACCTCATCGGGAGAAAGCTGTTTGTCATAGACTGTGAATTCATCAAATGCCAGACCGCCCGCCATGGAAAGTTCGAAACAGTCGCTTAATTTTTCCTGCGTCAGTTTGTACGGCACCGCTGTGGAAAGGACCTGTTTTCCATCGAGACAGACGGAGTAATCGAGTCCGTTCCAGGTCATGGCCAGGAAGTGCCAGACATTTTTACCGAAGTCAAAGTTTCTGCTGACACCTGATCTTCTGAGATCTTTGAAACAGGGGAACAGCAGCATCAGGACGTCCTTGCCTCCGGGGACGTGCGAAGAAAGCCTCTGGAGGACGATATACCCGTTTGCGGAATAGGAGGTGCCGAAGAATCCGGCGTGATATGTTTTTTTCCACTGTGTTCCGGGCTGGTTCGGCGTATCGGCCGTCTGGACGGCCCAGTCAACGGGATTGAACCAGAATGTGATGCTTCCCGGTTCGGCGAAATTGATATTGTCCTTGATCTTGAATCGAAGATTCTGGGCTTTCCCCGGGACCGGGATGACGGCTTTTCCCCTGACTCCTTCCATAAATCGATATTTTGCCGGGGTGAAATTTCCAACCTGGATCTTGGCTTCCCCGCGGGCCTGATCCGGTTCAAGGGAATCGTCGAACGAAACATAAAACGCGATATGTTCCGCGAGCGGGTCTGGTTCCTGCTGAGCCTGGAGGAATGCCGAAGCGATTCCGGAGCAGAGAACGAAGAGGACAAGGTTTTTCATGGGCGCTCCAGTTCCAGCAGGAAGAGCTGCATGCCGTATTTCTGAAGTTCGCACTGGAAGGCATTCTCCGAAACGGAGAACGTCTTTTCCGGAAATTTTCCGGAAGCAGACTTTATCTTCATGGATTTTCCGAATGATATTTTCACGTCAATAGGTTTATCCGCCCATGAAGCTATGATCAGGATCGCCCTGTTTTCCCTGCGGAGGAGGATCGACTTGACTTCGTCCGGCATAATCTTCACGGGATAATCCCTCTGCCAGTAGTCATACACTTTGCAGGAAGGCGTGCCGAGACCGAAATCATTCACGATCTTGTTGAACGGCGTGAAGTTTTCTCCGCGCATATTGTACCGCAGGACGCCATAGATCATTCTCATGGCCCAGTCGGTGCGCACCATGTCCTGATTGACTTTCCCGGAAAGGTAAGTCGGATTTTCATGGACGAGTCCGCACCCGGCAATGGGGAAGTGTGCCTGCGGATAGGCTCCGATCTGGCGGGCTGTGGTTTCGATTTCCAGCAGTTCCGGCGGGAAGGGCTTGTATCCGTTGGCCCATCCCCATTCCAGGTCGAGTTCAACATCGGTCCAGCATGCGATCGGGAGAATCATGCCGTTCGTGATGTGAAGTGAAATGAGGAGCGGCCATTTGACGGATTTCTGCATCTGCCTTGTCAGGACCCACATCCGCTTGTGGTATTCGCGCATGTCCCAGATGTCCGAAGACGGCTGGACAGAGCCGTCGGGGCGTACGTATGCCGAGGAGTTCACAAGGTCTGTGCTGCTGCGGGGAAATGTGTTGTCGCAGTAAAGCCCGATTCCGCGCCGGAGCCATTCACGGCATTGCCACATCACGAAATCCTGATAAGACTTTACCGGCGTGATTCCGATTCCGGCAGCGGAACGGAGACCGGGGGTGTTCAGGTCGGAGATCTCCAGCCATTTGCGCGGAGTGAACTGGACCAGCCCCCATTCGTCCTGGAACGTGTTCCATTCCGGGGTGGTCTGATCCTGTGCATGTTCCTCAAGATAGAGCATGGTCGGCTGATCGCCCCTCTGAGCCATCATTCCGCCGTGTCCGCCGTAGGCGTGGACACGGTATCCTTTCCGTTCTGATTCCGGGAGATTTCCATAATGCCGCTTCAGGAAATCATCCAGGTAGGCGGTGTTGATTTTTCCTGTTTCCCGGGCCCGCACCATTTCATCCACATATTGCCAGTCATAACCATCGGGATACTTTCCGGAATACGCAGGGCGGATTCCCCAGTAGGCATTGGAGCCGCCGTGAGGCGGAATGATCAGGTTCGGATTGCGCCAGTCCGCCGGCATCGGTTTGACAGGCGACGCCTGCATTCCGAAGACAATGGTGCGGGGAGATTCGAGGCGGAACGGCAGATTGACGAAATGCACCCGCAGCGTCAGCGTGCCGTTCCTGCGGATCAGTTCCTGAACGGGCTGTTTGTCGTCGACGGAAAAATTCCGGTCATTGTCGGCAAACCAGGCAAGTCCGCGCGCCATTTCGCCCAGCCACAGATAAATGTGCATGTTCCCGTAGAAGTCGCCGTTTGAGACATCCGTGCTTTTCCATACAACGCCTTCGCCGGCAGGAACACGGATTGCCGGATTCGTCCGGATGCTTGATGATTTGATGATGTGGAACAGGCGGATCTGGCTGGAATCGAGCGGAATATCCATATGGAATTCATTCAGGACGGGAGTTTTTCCCGGTTTGGGAACCAGCGTCATTTCGAATCTGGTGCACCCGTCGTATTCCGTTCTGGCCGAGGTCTTCACACAGAAGCCGGCATCGGTTTCGGCTGTCCCGAGGAAGACGCATTCGCTGCCGGACTTTTTGTGAAATTTTCCTTCTGCCTTTGTAAAAAGACCGGGTTTCCCGTCCGCTGTAAAATGGAAGGAAAGTTTGTCCTTCAGCAGAGGAATTCCTTCCGGATTCACTTCGGAAAACAGTCCCGTGCCGTCAAAGGCATACTTGCAGAGCACGGTTTCCAGCCGGTTCCCGGAAACGCTGATTTTCCGGAACGGCGGATATACCTCGTCCGAAATCCCCAGCGTGTTGTTCTCCCATGGGAAGACCTGACGGACGAATTCGCGGGAACTCGAAGAGAGTTTTTTCTCATTGTTCCACAGCGCAAGCGTCACGGTGTATTTTCCGGCGGCAAGTTCGGGAATGTCAAAAAAGAACTGGTTTTCCTGATGAAGTGGCGTCAGTTCCTTGAGAAAGACAATTTTTCCATCACGCCGGAATTCGACAGCCGCACGGCTGGCATCCTTCCCTGCATCGAACCGGATCCCGGCTTTCTTCCGTCCCGGGTATATGGCAAACTGGAATCCGCTGCTGATCCCCTTTACGATTTTCCAGCGGTTTTCCGATCCCATGGGAAGTTTGTATGCGTATTCAGCCCGGTAGATGACTTTGCCATCGCTTTCAACTGTAAAATCAGCCTGATGCGATGTGCGGAGATGAATCCGTCCGGCATCATCATGAAAGACAAACGGGAGTTCTTCCCCGGGTTTAAGGGTCAAATCCTTTGATTCCTGCGTTTCCGGCATATCCCCGTGCGAAAAATGCAGGGAAAGACGGAAGGTCCGCAATTTTTTTGCATTGTTCCTGATCGTCCCTTTCAGGTCAAACATCTGCTTTTCAAGTTCACCGAGAGAATCGATGCGGATCGTCGGGGCTTCCGGGGACAGCGTGAACACCGCGTAGCGGGAAAGATTGCTGAACGGTGCTTCATTCCGGATAAACGGAGTCTGTTCCCACGGCCGTTTCCAGTTGCGGGAAACCAGAAGGGATATTTTTTTCCCGGCGGGATCCCCCGCAATTCCCATATCCTTCAGCGGAATGGCGGTTTCAAATACCCAGACTTTGCTGACGGAATCAAAGAATACGGATTTTTTCCAGCCGGCAGTCCAGCTTTCTTCCGGAACGGCTCCCCCGCGGTCGTGCCTGATGTCCTGAACCGTGCCGAACGGATTGATGGAATACTGATAATATTTCCGGGACCCGAGCGGAGCGGCCCAGACTTCCACACCGTCGTCATTGATGATCCGGCCATCGTGCTTCCGCACGCTTGCCAGAAGTTTTGTCCCGTCCGGCGGAAGTTCCGTCTCCACACGAAGATAGAAACTGGAGCCGCGGTAGCCGAAAAGAGTTCTTCCCTGCCGGGGTTCCAGCGTTTTCGGCACGCGCTGATAAAAGCCGTAAAGGACGGACGCATTGTTCCATGCGGAGGAGTTTTTCCCGTTCAGCGGGGGGGCCTGCTGCAGTTCCGGCACAAGATATTCCTGGGCACAGAGAATTCCTGTGCAGACAGCAAGGATTGCGGACAGTTTCATCTTCATTTCTGATTTCCTTATTCCTAAAGTAAAGTGTTTCTCGTTCAAAGCCCTGTATCGGCTGTCATCCATGGATCGTTGTCTTTCATGGAAGCGGGCATGACAATATTCTCATTCCTGGTGACGGCGTGACCGTCGATATAGAGGATCACGCCGCTTGACTTGCTGTGTCTGCCGTAGAAAAGGAAATCAGCGCCATAATAATAGCAGACATAGGAGTTCTTGTTTTCCATGACGTATCCTTTCTGGGAGGGGTTTTTGATCTTGTTGCTTTTCGCCTTGATGATTCCATCGTTTCCAGCCAGCGTGTAGTTGACTCCGCAGGTAAACGGGCCGCCGTGAAGGACGAACCTTTCCGTGGGAGCGATTTCCGTGCATTTCAGCAGAGAACTCCAGCGGGCTT
>CAZHPP010000088.1:0-3875 GCA_964534535.1 uncultured Victivallales bacterium
AATATTCTTCGCATATCCGCCCTCCTCGACGATCAGCATTTTCCCTCTCAGTTCCGGCACATAGTTCAGAAAATGGACGATTTTTGCTCCATTCAGCTCAGAAACGAATACGCGCCCGTATGACGGCAGTCCCGATTCCACACGCAGAAGCGGCTCCGGAACTATGGCATCAAGAAGATTCTTTACGGCTCCACGCAGATCAGTGGAAGCCGCTTCGTAATATTGCGAGAACACGGGGAAGGAGCAGTATGCTGTTTTACCGTTTACGCATGCGAACGGCTGAGCTGTCTCATCTTTCGGCGGCGTATAGAAATATGAGTACACGCCGTCCCATTGTCTGTCATAATAAGGCCTGACGACATATCCTGCGGCACGTGTTCCGGGAAGCATCATCACCGCATTGCCGCTGCTTCCGGCCGAAAGCGGCATGTCGGAAATCCCTTTGCCGAATTCCGGCGTCATGTGGAAGAATGCCGGATCATAATGACATTTCTCAATGAATTTTACGCCGAATTCTCGTTCGAATACAAAACCTCGGCGGTCGGGATCGAGTCCTGAATCGCCTGTCGCAAGCACGGCCTTTCCGGATTTCAGGAATGCGCTGAGTTTTTCGCGCATTTCGGGGCCGATGGTCACACCGTCCGCAAGCACCAGCGCGGAATAACGGGTCCAGTCGCCGCCGGCTGCAATGAAATCGAACTGGTGTCCGAGTTCGGAAAGGATCCGTGAGACTCCGACGGAAGCCGGACTTTTCCATATCGTGTTTTCGGGGAGCAGCACTCCGATGTCGACGCGGTTTTTCGCGCCGCCGAACCACGGCTCATAGCGTTTCAGGTCCGAGTATATTTCCCCGACGCGCCGGAACACGGCATGGTTGATCTTGCCGGAAGGAAGCATGTGGTCGCCGATGTTCGGGCGCATCCCGTTTGCGAGTCCCAAATAGAGATCGTATTCGACCGCGGCCTTTGCCCGGAGAGTTCCGAAGTCGCCCCAGTTGTAGAAGCGTCCCGTCATGTTGAGGACGGGGCCTTTTGTAAAATTGCGGAGACGTCTTGCCGCGATTGGAAGCATGTCGTAGCCCCAGCATGTATTTGTTGGAAGACATTCGCATTCCATGTATGTTCCGATGCGTGCGTTGTCCTTTGCCGAAAGTCCGAGGTAATACTGCATGAGTTCGGGATTTTTCGCCTTGAGGATTTTCGATATATCCTCGGCCATCCGGACGGCGGAAGCATAAGCGAATTTCCGAATGTCATCCGGATTCCGGAAATCGAATCCTGACTTTTTCATGCCTTCGACACAGTGCGGACAGACGCACGGAAAGGCGTTGAAGCTGTCGAACAGGAATCCGGCGACGGGATATTGTCCCAGGACTTCGCGGACGAGTTCCAGAAAATAGTCGCGGTACGGCGAATTGAGGCACATTACGCGCATGTACGGCGTGACTTCGCCGATATCGTAGATGTCCTTGTGCAGCATGCGGCCTTCCGGCGAGATGTTTGTCCATTCCGGATGCAGGACTGCAGTTTCGTTCGAAAGGCCGCAGTTGAGGTATGCTGAGACGCGGATTCCGTGTTTTCCGCAGGCTTTGACGGTTTCGCCGAAGAGGTCGAAATCTTTCGGAAGCGACGGGTGGCGCGTTCCGGTTTTCGTATTGTAGTAGCAGAATCCCTGGTTGCATTTGGCATGGAATCCGATGAAATCGACTCCGGCGTGTTCAAGACCGGAGGCGAACTGCTCCGGATCGAAGTCATGTCCGGCATCGGGACATGCCTTCATGGTATGGAAATCGAAGAACATTGCGTATTTCGGGCGGTACATGATTTCTTTATGCTCCTGTGAATGTATCTTGTTATTTAACAGTCTCGGTCCTGAATATTTTTGTCGTTCCTGTCTGGCTGAATTCCCCGGTCACACAGTCGGTGATTCCGAAATCGCGGTTTTCGATGAGTTCGGTCACATGCGCCTTGCGGGGCAGCCTGATGGTCCGGCGTCCCGGGGCGGACGCATGCACGGCGATCCAGTCGCTGTTGGCAAGCAGCAGGTCGTTCGAATCGGAATAAACATGAACTCCGGCTGACCTGCAGATGTTCCGCAGAAGCACCGGATCGGGCGGCAGAAGCAGCCACAGCGATGTCCAGGCGGAAAATTTCCTGCGTGCAAAGGCGCAGATTCCGCCGCCTTCAGCCAGCACCTCTGCGTCCGGGCCTTCGGCGCTGAATGCAGGAGCGATTGAAAAAACCGGGAATTTCACTCCCTTTGTCAGCGGTTCGGCATCCGATCTTGCCTTTACCGACACCGCTGTGAGCGACTTTTTTTCCGAGAATTTCATTCCGGTGAGCAGTTCCATATTTTCCGGCGTACGCTTTTTCCCGGAAAAATATCCCGGGGCGTATCCCCATACGACGGTGGCATTGTTCCGTTTTACTTTTGCGTTTATCACGGCCCTCATGCGCGGCGTAATGGAATACGGGTTCAGGAAATAGTAGAGTTTGAAGTCAGGCATTGCCGGATTTTCGAGGTCTTCGAGTGTATAAAGCAGAAACGGCGCCCCCATGCAGTGCGCATTGCGGTAGGTTCCCCAGATATGTTTTGATATGAAATTCTGCGAAGCTCCGGGCGTTTCCGGAATGCTCAGCATGGATATGGAATCCTTTTCATCAAGGATCAGCGCGACCTCGGCGACGGAAGAGTTGCCGGTTTTTGATGCTGTTTCCGCTATTGAGTTCATCTTTGCGAAATCGGCGATGATCTCCTGCTGATGGTAGGCGTGAGGAAATTCCATCGGCAAAAACCAGGCTCCCCAGAATCCGGCGATATTATATCCGAATGAACGCCGTATGATATCCCTTGTTTCGACCATTGTGGCGCTGCGTCCGAACTCCATCCGCTTGCAGAAATGCGTGCGGAGGTCCTCTTCGCGCCAGATCATCTTCTTGTGGAGAAGTGCCGTGCCGCTGTATCCGCCGATGTTTACGCCCGGTTCGCCGCCTCGGCGTTCAAGATAGTCTATCGGGGTGGCGATTCCGTCAACCCAGTCCGATCGGAGCATGTCGCCGGTCGTCTGGAGACCGCTCGTCCGGAGAAGTCTGCCCCGTCCGGCATAAAACAGCGAGTATCCGAAATAGGTGATTACCGGTTTCCCGTTTGCGGCCTTCCTGGCCGCTGAACAGCATGTCCTGGCATTCAGGAATGTCCGTTCGCTGAAATACTCCTCGAGATCGAAGCACGCGGCCGATTTTTCAGGATCCCGGAAGAATGAGTCTTCATTGCGCATCCGTTCAGCCGGAGACGGGATGTCCGCCGTTTCGAACGATGCGGAGGGATTGTTCCATGCTTTCCGGAGAGCGGCTGCGTCATTGCGGTATTTTTTCCTTAGAAATTTCCGGAACTGTCCGAGCGTGACATCGGAATACCCTGTCATGCCGCCGGAAAACTGACCGGGCCAATACCATTCACCGGAATCTCCCCCCATCAGATGATAAATGATTATCCGGGAGGCATAAGGTCCCTTTTCCATTTCACCTATGATATCTCCGAGCATGCCTGAGACGAGATTCAGCCAGATATCCGAGCTGAGGGGGCCTCCGAATCCAGTCCATTTTTTCCTGCCGGAGGAAAGGTCTCTGGCGGAAACGTAATATTCCTCAAGTTCGGAGGAATGCTTTTTCCTGAACCAGTCTGTCGGGGAAGCCGGGATCAGCACGAGGAAAAAAGCATTTTTGTCGGCCTCAAGGACATCGTGCATCCGTTTATAGTAAAGTGCCTTGAGATCGTATTGTTTTTCGCCTTTCCAGAACTCTTCCGGCCGGATCGTGGCCACCCGGTAAATATGCATTCCGGCGGCGGCGAAATCGAGTGTTGCTTCCTTCTGT
>CAZHPP010000088.1:3910-10690 GCA_964534535.1 uncultured Victivallales bacterium
TGCAGCCGGAACGTCTCCGACGGTCAGTCTGAGTTTTTCCGGCGTTCCGACAAGCCTGACGGGTCCCGGAACCTGCGCCTGAGTCCTGCCGGCAGCGGTTCTTTTCAGAAATTCAGCGGTGAATGGGAGACGCCTGAATTCAGGATCGGCGGCCATCATCTCGCTGGAATAGTAATCTTTGACATCCTTGAGCGAAACCGGCGTATCAAGATCGATTCCGCCGGGAACGTGCGATGCCTCGGCGGCGATCTCAGCTTTTGCAAGCGCCTTGTCGTAAATTCTGAACGTGCGGACCAGCATTTCCGACGAAAGAAGATTGTCTGCTTCACCCTTCATGCGGCTGGCCCCTATATACAGCGGCAGTCCGCTTGAGAATCGGCCGTTCCCGCGTTTTGCGGCACGTTCTGCGGAAAGAGTGCCGTTAATGTAGATTCTGGCTGTCCCGTTCTCATAGACAGCCGCAATATGCGTCCAGCAGTCTTTCAGCACCAGCTTTTTCGGGTCGGAGCGGAGCCATGCATTGTCAGCATAGCGGAAATTCATATTGTACGGCACTCCTGCCGAAGTGATTCCGCCTCCGGGCCAGCGGAACACAGGGACAAAGCAGTTGAGTTCAAGCGAGAAATCCAGGTCGTTGACGTTGCCGCGGCTGATTGTCTCGTCAATGGAATATCCGCGGGTCACGATCGGCGAGCAGTACGGCCACTGGAGCGCGCTTTTCATTATCCATGCCGTTATGGTAAAATCTTTTTCGAACAGCCTGTTTCCGCATGGAATTCTGAACAGCCCGCCATAGGCGCACCGCAGGGAATCGTTTTCCTCGCGGATTTTCCCCGAATCGCAGAAAAGCTTATAGTGTCCGGTCAGATCGGCCAGCTCCGTCCTGTTCCCCGCCCCCTTGAAGTCAAAACTCATTGCCGGAGCAGGGACGGCCGTCTGCTTTTCAGGAGGCTGGATTTTACGGCGCGAATCCCTGCTGAATATCTCCAGATCGGCAAAGCAGACTTTGCCGTCTCCTTCAATGGCGGGCGCGAATGCTGTGATGTTTTTCTCTTTGATTTTCCTGTAAATTCTGATTGTCGTTTCATAACTGTTCCAGCCCTGCTTCAGAGGAACATACGATGATTTCGTTTCTATATATGCGCTTCCGGAATAGAACATCATGTGAATACGGGCCGTTGCCGACGCGCCCTCCGGTTTTGCCGTGAAACGGAATACCGTCTCGGTGTCCTGCTCTCCGGGAACGAACTGGCCCGGGATATAAAGGATTCCGCCGTCGGTCACGAGCATATTGCGCCCGTTTTCCTGCATGATGCGCAGAAAGCGTTTTTTCAGATAAAGGAACGGCATCCATCCCTGCGGAAGTCGGAAGGGACTGGAAATATCCCACCCTGATTTCTTCAGGGAAGATTCGAACGTCGCGTATGGCACCGTATGCTCGAATGTTTCCATCATTCTGTTTTTCCCGGCTCCCGCCGCCGAAGCGGAAAAAAGGCACAAAAAAGCTGCCGCGATGCAATGTCTGCGAAAGTTCATGAAGAGATTCCTTCCTGTTTATCTATAAAAGCATTTGCTTCCCAGAAGCCAGGTTTCAAAAGAGGCCGCCTGCGACGGTACAATGGACATCAGGTAACGTTCCGCATAAGTGGCTGCATGACCGTCAAGATGCAGGATGTTCGTGCTGTTCTGATGACGCCTTCTGGAAACATTTGTCCCCCAGTTGTAGATGCAGTAGTAGCCGCTCTGGGTCGTTTCAGTCCCCGGGTCGCCGGCGGGATTGTAGAAAGACGCAGAGACTCCGGAATAGACGGAATCGCCGATATATGCCCCCTTGGACGGCATCAGGACGCGTGATACCTTGGATGCCGCCTTTTCAATGGAATATCCAGCCGGGAATTCGCCGCCGGCAAAGTAGGCAAACATGCCATAATTCACGGTGTGAAAATAACGAGGCTGGAGCTTTGCCGCGGGACACTTCAGGATTCCGCGCTGGAAACGTTTTGGAAGACTGGAAGCCGATGCATCGGCAGAAGGAACGGCAATGTCCTCATTGATCCCGAATGAATGCCGGGCAATATAAAGCCAGCCCACCCCGCTGTTGGCATAAACAAGACCGCGGTTCGTTCTGCCTGATGTGGCTGCCGCATACCGGTATGGCAGCAGTATGTCATCGCTTTCCAGCGAATAATTCATGAGGTTTGTGCCGATCTCGTGGATATTGCTTAAGCAGGCGATCCGGTGTGCCATGGCCCTTGCCCTGTTCAGCGCAGGCAGAAGCATTCCAGCAAGTATCGCGATAATGGCTATAACAACCAGAAGCTCTATCAGTGTAAAAATTTCCTGCTGCAGCATGTGTCTCTTCATGTTTTTTCTCCTGTTGATCTGCGTTCCAATATCTTTACCGGAAGAACCACCTCGGCCCGTCCGGATTTTTCCTGTTCCGCACAGCTGAGCACAAGCTCCGCCGCACAGCGACCTATCTCCTCGAACCCCTGCAGCACCGTCGTTATTGAAGGAATCATATATGCTGAAATCATTATTCCTCCGAACCCGGTCAGAAGAAAATCACGAGGAATCCTGAATCCGGACGCCTGCGCCAGCTGCTGGAAATAGAGTGCGAGGTCGTCGGACGAGCAGGCGGCCGAATCAATGCCGCTCTTCTTGAGTACGACAGGCGTTTCCGGCTTCATTCCAAATATATCGGAACCGCATGTCACGATCTCCGGCTTTACACCCGGATAAAATTCCGACATGCCCTGCCGGAATCCGGTTTCCCTGTTTCTCAGATATTCAAGATTCTGCGGATTTTCCAATGTCAGGAAGACCGGCTTCTTTGCTCCGCGTCTTTTGAAAAGGGCAACAACATCACGGATGCCGCGCGCATCGTCGGTCGTTACGCCCATCCCTCCCGGATTCGAAAGGTTTGCAGTGGCAAACGGTATCCCGTTCTTCGTCAGGGTCGCCATTATCCCGGAAGCCGAGTCAAGCGAAGCAATGTGGAAAACAGCTCCGGCGGTGCGCCAGCCTATCAGTTTGCGGCATATCTCGTCCTGGTTGTCTCTGGCAAGGTGATAGATTGAAAGTGCAAAGTTCCGGGCGGAAGCAGCGTCTAAAATGCCGTTCTGGATTCGTCCGGTATATGAAACGTCGCCCATTCCGACTGTTATGAATGCAAGCACATTGCTGTGGCGCGTTGCCACAGAAGAAGCGAATTCGTCGCGGCAGTATCCCATTTCCGCGGCAATGCGGCGGATCCGTTCGCGGGTCTCGGGCCGGAGCGCAGCGGCCTTCGGTCTGTTGTTCAGAACGTAGGAGACAGTGCCGATATCCACACCGGCCGCTTCAGCAATGTCTTTCATCCTCGGCGACATGTCAAATCCCTTTTTATTACGCTATACAAGCGCTTGACTAACCATATTATAACACAGACTTTTGAAAAAGTCAAGACCCTGAAACGAAAAAAATCCGGGAACGTCCTTCTGCCGCCGTGTTATTTGAAAAAGTTGCATAGATATCCCACAAACTCAGTTTAACCAAAAACTAACCCGGAAATGGCGATACCATGACCAAAGTTAAAACAGCGTCGGAAGTACCGGAAGTCCGGCAGTTCTTCACGGAGAACAAATATTTTTTGAAGGACTCGTTCAGAATTCCGTTCAGAGGATCATGAATGCGGAGATGAGCAATGATTTTTAAGCGCTGTCAAAGGAGTGAAAAGGCATTGGTCTGTGCGATGATGGAAATATATTTGCAGGGCTTTTCCACTCGAAAGGCGGCTTCTGTGACAGAGAAGTTATGCGGAACAGTTTTTTCAGCATCAACAAACAGCACCCTGACAGAATCAGGCTGTGCTGATTGCGCGGGGAATCGGCTGGGACGGGCGAAGGGAAATTCTTGGCATGGAGTTGACTTCCTGGCAAGCACATGAAGTCAACCAATATGCTGGAGCTGGCTGAACCAGGAAATCAAGCGCGGAACGCATGTTGTACGCACCTTCCCGAACGAGGCGGCATGCCTGCGTCCGGTATGGGCACTGGCTGTCGAAATCCACGAAGATTGGCAGGAGGGGATATCTTAACATGGAGGAACGGAAGGAACACAGGAAACAGGCATTGCCGGGAGTGTCGCTGTCCGTGGCATAAAGTCAGCGTGAGCCATCAAAGGCGCTCCGACGAGAATGGGCCATCCAGCTCGTCGGAGCGCCGACATGGATCGCGCGGTGTAAAACACGACATCACCTCAGTCAAAGAAAAAAATCATGACTTTTTAAAGTGCAGAACTTGAAAAACACAATCCAAATAAAAAGCAGCACCGCAGTCAGCTGCGGTGCTGCCGTGCATGGTTTCAGCACTTATTTTTTGCCGATTTCGTAGAGTCTGACCGTGTCCACCCATGCTTCTCCAGAAGTAAGCTGGTTGTGCATTGTGAAGCGCAGGTATATCCGACTGTTCGGCTTGCATTTGAGATCGGACGGCGTGGTAAATTCGAAGCTTTGGAAAGTCCACGGCATCGTTCCTGTATAATTTGCCCCGACGGGGAAAATAAAAGGTTTGCCATTCCCGAGTTCGAAGCGGATATAAATTCCCGTATTTGCACGGGTCAGCGGCCGGACGTCTTTCGTTTTGATCCAATAACTGAGTCGGTAGCGTGTGTCCGGTTTGACGTTCTCATCTAAGTATTGGGCGACCATCGGGCAATCCTTGTCGATTTTGACTGCCCGTCCTGCGGAGCGAAACACGTTGTTGTCGGTATGGATTACTTTGTCCGCGAACCATTTGCCGATGAAGCGCTTATTGTGGATCGGTAAAGTAAAATCGCCGTCGACGATTAGATTTTTTTCTTTTGCCGGAGCGAAATCAAGCCGTCCGTACTGTGCAATGATATGATTGCTGCCGAGGACAAAGGGGCTCCATGTGTCATAGCTGTCTTTTTCTCCGTTTCGCACACGATGACGGCAGACATTAACCATGATTGATCCGGTGGAAGGCAAGTCAATATTTTTGCGCGGAATGCGGATTTCAAGTTCCCAATACCGTCCGGGTTCCACATGGGTTTTGAATTCGGCGCCGCTGTTCCATTTCCAGTCGGTGCAGCCGGGGGTGAACCGATTGTCGGAAAATGCTCCGGATGAATTGATGATGTATTGACATCCGCTTTTTGCTTCCCTGTCGGACGCCATGAAAAGTTCCACGCAGTTATCCTGCCAGATTTCCGGCATATCCATGGCTCGTTCCGGAGCCAGCATTTTTGCGGTGTCAGGCTCCATCGAACGAATATGGAAGTAGAAATTTTCCCGATCTCGGGCAGCGCGGCAGATGGTCGTCTGACTGACGGCTTCGTCGTCAGCCCCGTTTTTGGGCACGAGGAAAAACGAGGGAACCTTTTCCCAGAAAGCTTCGTCCATTTTACCGTCGATGACGATTTTCTGCCCCGCTGGAATTTCCGGCATGACGGAATTCCATTCGTTGCTGTCGTCTAACATTTTCCGATATGCGTCTGCTGCTTCGAGGATCGGAAGCCACAGTTTTTCGCGCATGAATTTCACGCGGCGCAGCGCATCCGGGTCCCGTGACAGTTTCGTCTCGGCTGAGTGAAAAATGGCGTCGATTCGTTCGCACTCGCGTTTGGAGTAAATCTGTGTCCAGATCGCCTTGTCCGAAGGAATGACCAGCGAAGGACCAAGCGGTGTATTTACCTCATTGCCGCAGAGTTCCTGAATCCAATGGCGTTCAAGGGTTTCAAAAAAATCAGTCATTTCGGGAGCCGCCGCGCCGAACATCAGCCGGTGATGTTCGGCAATCAGTCCGGCGACATCGGTGTGGTTGTCCCAAAGAACCTTGCCGAAAACATAATAGTTGAGATATCCGAAGATCCAGTTGTCGGTTTCGGCTTCGGCAAACGCCCCGAAAATATAGGGGGCCTGCCGCTGATAAAATTTGCCGAAAGTCAGCGGCGCCATATTCGGCACTCCGCGAATTGAAATCCAATATTTTGACGGATACGTCCACAGATAGGTTTTGGCATTGAGCTTTTTGTGCCAGTCCCGCAGCAGCTGTTCATCTTTTTTCTGCTGTATTTTCCCTTCGTTCCACGGACCGGTGACAGCCAGCATTACGATCATATTATCAGGCAGGTTGAAAGATGGAATGCCGCGGTACTGGCTGTATGCCATTGTGGTGATATAACCTGGCAGACCGGCGTCTTTGACACGCTGCGCGATCCCTGCCATGAATTTCCAGATATAATCGGTTGTAGCCTGTGTATAGCTGCCGGGAACGGAGCCATGAAAATACTTTTGACATTCCGGGCATCGGCAGAGATAGCAGCTGTCGTTGGGCATTACGCAGAAGAACTCCCCCGGAGTGTGAAAGTTGTAAAAGTTTTTGTGCCACAATTTGCCGTCCGGTCCGTAAAGTTCTTTGCGGGGCTGTCGTGCAAGAACGGATTTTGCATCCAGGAATATCTCATCGGCAAGCGGTCGGGAGCTGAAACAGATTTGTCCGGCGGCATCGTTGGGGTGCGAATAAACAATGCCGTTTTTGCGGTTTCCGCTGGTGTCCAAGGCAAAGTATTCAGGGTGAGTTTTTGCAAAGCGTTCTTTCAAGCCGAGCGCAGTAAGACCGTGGCAGTTGGGGATGTCCCGGGTCTGCATCCGGTAACGCATTTCCGCCAGACGGTACTGCTGCATGGGATCTGGAACGTTTTCATACCAGATCACGCGGTCTTTGCGTCCGCTGACCTTGGATTCGTTGATCGCAAACAGTCGCCGATATTGAAAAT
>CAZHPP010000089.1:0-10675 GCA_964534535.1 uncultured Victivallales bacterium
CCTCGGCAACGACGGCGACCTTGATTCCCTTCATCTGGACGTTCGTCTCAAGCGCCTCCTTGATCTGCGAAAGCGGGAAGTGGTGCGTGACGAACTTCTCGACAGGAAGCCCGATTTCCTTCGCGCGGCGGAGGAAGTCGAACGTGGTCGGATAGTCCTGAGGAGTGTAGACCCACGAACCGACCGCAGTGACTTCCTTGTTGCAGAGGTCGTAATGCGGATTGATGGCGCAGGTGCCGCCGTCCAGGAAGAACCCGACTTCGCAGAGACCGCCGCCGCGGCGGATCATCTTCCAGACGGCCGCATGGGCCGCAGGAACGCCGGTGCACTGGAACGCGAATTCGGCGCCGAGGCCGTCCGTGGCCTTCTTGACGGCGGCGATTTCATCGTCGACGGATTTGAACTTGCAGAAGTTGAAGGTTTCCTTCGCGCCGAGGGTCTTGGCGATTTCAAGGCGCTTTTCGTTGCCGTCGAGCGCGATGATGTTTTCGACTCCGAGCGTGCGGACCACGGCCATGACCATGAGCCCGATCGGGCCGCAGCCCTGGATCAGGACCTTCGTGTTGAAGCGGAGGAGTCCGGTCGTCTTGGCGCGTTCCACGCAGTGGACGGCCACGGCGGCGGGTTCGATCAGCATTCTCTGGTCGAGCGTCATGCCGGTCACGTTGTAGAACGTGGAGCCCTTGCGGATCAGGATATGGCTGGCGAAATAGCCGTTGAGGTGGACCTTGTCATCGGGGAAAAGCCCGTAGACGCCGCACTTCTCGCAGAGGTTCGTGCGGGCGGGGGTGTTCTTGCACGCGGAGCATTCGCCGCAGGGAATGATGCAGGTGACGATCTTGTCGCCGACCTTGACCGGCTTGCCGGTGGAGTCGACCTTGACGTTCTTTCCGAGCTTGATGATTTCGCCGGAGCCTTCGTGGCCGAGGACCACGGGGCAGAGTTTGAACGGGTCGCGCTTGTATTCATGGCCGTCGGTGCCGCAGACGCCGCAGCCTTCGACCTTGACGAGCATCTGGTCGTCGGTGATTTCGGGGATCGGATATTCGCGGAATTCGAATTCGCCCGGTTTAACGAGATACGCGAGTTTTGCCATTTGAGTCATTTTCAAATCCTCCTGATGAATGACGTTTGGTTCTGCTGATCCAGTCAATATATCATGTTCCGGAAAATTTGCAAGTTATTTTTATATCCATGTCAGTGAAAAAGCCGTCTGAGGAAAATCGGTCAGCCGGATTGCGCAGCGCAGATCATGTTTCCCGCTCCTGTGCGCGTCCGCGCGGCCTTTTTTCTCACGCGGCGTCAAGAAACAGTCGGCCCGCCCTCGGCAGGACTGAACGATTTCTCGGAATTCGAGTCAAAAAACGATTTTTTCCATTTTTCCCTTGACAAATGCGCAAGCCGTATTATATTATGCAAGGAAAATCGGTTAACGTGAACAAAAACAAACGGGGATCAGGATGAAAGCCACACTTGACGATGTCGCACATGCAAGCGGAGTTTCAAAAGC
This sequence comes from uncultured Victivallales bacterium, assembly GCA_964534535.1. Classification (GTDB taxonomy): domain Bacteria; phylum Verrucomicrobiota; class Lentisphaeria; order Victivallales; family UBA1829; genus CAZHPP01. The sequence continues at coordinate 1,511 of CAZHPP010000089.1, forward strand.
GGCGGCTTCCTATGTTCTGAACAACAAGAAGTCGTCGTTCGGGATTTCACCGCAGACGGTGCGGCGCGTGCTGGAAGAAAGTGTGCGGCTGAAGTATCGTCCTGATGCGGTGGCGGTAGCGCTGGCCGGGCTGAAGAGCGAACCGCTTTCCATCCAGATTCTTTCGCCGTGGCTCCAGAGTCAGTTTTCCGATTTCATGTTTCAGGCGGAACAGGCCATTCAGTCATTTTCCCGCGAACGGAAACTTCATGTCGATTATCAGCTTTATACGGCGGGGCGTCTGCAGAAGTCGCTGAAGCCTGTCAAATGCGGCAAGTACGATGCGGTTTTTGTGCTGGGCACTTCCATTGAAGATGACGATTTTCTCGACAAGTCGAAGGGGCTCTTCCGCAATCTGATTCTTCTGAACCGCTTCCGCGATGGATACCCGTGTTCCTGCGGAAACGATGAGGAAGCGTGCATGAAGATGGCCCGGCGGCTTCTCGCCGGGAATTATTACAGAAAATATGTTTTTACAGTGAATGCGAAGACGTCGCACCGCGAACAGCTCAGAATCAGCGGATACCGCAAAGCCTTTTCCGGACTCGGGTCTGACAAATATGAGGAGTTTTCCTGTTCCGGGGACGAGCAGTCGTTTTCCAAACATCTGCTGGACCGGTTCGGCACGTCGAGGGTCTGCTTCATCTTCACGCAGTATTGCCAGGCCGCCCGTCTGCTCAATATGGCCAACCGTTCGGGCGTCCGGATTCCGCTTGACATCGGGATCGCGGGATTCGACCAGCATTCGCTGCTGCGGGATTTCCTGACGCCCTCCTTGACCACGATCGACCCGAAAGTCTATGCCATGACCCGCACGTCACTGGAAATGGCGCTGGAAATGAAGGCCGGAAAAACGCCGGAGTCCCAGGTCACGCCGGCAGAAATCATTGAAGGCGGGTCAGCCGTTCTCGGCTGAGCCTGCAGATACGAATATAAAGAATTTCTGGTTGTAGTATAAAACAATGGACGCCTGACGTCCGGAAAGGAAACACACAGCATGAACGAACGGATCAAGTTTTCAGGGCACACGATGGGCGCGCCGAAGTGCGACATCCATCAGGTGATCGACCTCTTCAGGAGCATCGGCTATGACGGAATCGAGGTCCGCGTCGCGGCGGACGGCCAGATCGACAGCGAAAAAATCACGAATTCCGAAGCCGAAGCCATTTACAGCGAGGCAAAAGGCAAAGGCATGGAGTTTTCCTGTCTGACCTCCTATTATCAGAATTTTGTGAACCTTGATGAACGCCCGAAAGTAATCGCAGGTCTGAAGCGCGTGGTGGAAATCGCGGCAATCCTGAAGTGCCCGATGGTGCGGGTCTACGGCGGCGTGGAGCCGTTCAGCCAGCCAGGCGTGTGGTTCTGCGACGTCTGGACGAGGACCGTGACGGGAATCCGCGAAGTGGCGCTCTATGCCGCAAAGTTCGGCGTGAAGATCTGCATTGAAACGCACATCGGTTCGATCACCATGAGCGTCCGTGACATGACGCGGCTGATCGAGGACGTGAACATGGCGAACGTCGGCATGCTTCTGGATTATGCGTGGGTGGAGCTGGCCGGCGTCGAAACCGGAGCCGCAGCCATTCATGCCGCCGCAATGCATATCTTCCATGTTCACATCAAGGACTGGAAGCTGACTTCACGGATCCCGCTCAAAAAGCAGTCATGCCTGATGGGCGAAGGCACCGTGAGATGGCCTGAGGCTCTTGCTGCACTCAAGGAGATCGGATATACGGGCTATGTCAGCGACGAATATGAGAAATACTGGTATCCGAAGGAACTTCCGGAGCCGGAAGTCGGAATGAAGCACAATCTGGAATATGTGAAGAAGCATCTGGCCTGAAAAAAGTAAAAAAGGAGTGATCAGTGAAAAAGACAGGATGGTTCCTGCTGTGCGCAGGACTGCTGCTCGGCGTTTCCGCCGCCGAACATAGAATCGAGGCGGAAAGTCTGAACCTCGGAAAATGGGCTGCAAGCAACTGGGGAATCATGTCCGGCAGCCGTTTCATTACGGGTGCCGTGAGAAGCATGGACAATCTGGCGTCCGGCGAATTCAAACTTGCCGACGGAACGTATTATGTCTGGGTGCGCACCTATTCCAACGGTGGAAACTGGCGCAAGGCTGAACTTTCCGTGAACGGTGCGAAACTCGGTCTGATCGGCGACGACCCGCTTCCTGCCGGACGGAAGGCCGGCCAGTGTGTCTGGACCCGGCTGCCGCAGACCGTCGCAGTCAAGGACGGCAAGGTGAAGATCGAACTGCGGGCGAAAAGTGAATTTGCCCGAATCGATGTCTTCATCTTTACGACGGACAAGGATTTCGTCCCGTCCTCGGACAAGCTGAAAATTGAAAAGATTCCGGCGGCGGAAAATACCGCTGCGCCCGTTCCTGCCCGGACAGCGGGAGTGGATATCCATAAAATATCGGAACTGGAAACGATCTTCCAGCGTCCCCTGCCGAGCGGAAACGGTCCGGACATCCTTCTGTTTCACGGCGGACGCCCCTGGGTCGGGAACGGTTCTGCGGCGTATTTTAACCATGCGGGAGCGCGCTGTCTTGTCCTGAATTCCGTTTATCTGAACGGATTCGGCGGAGCTTCCATCAAGACGTTCCCCTCCGATAAAGTGGAACCGGTTCCGCTGGACGGCATCACTCCTGCATTCCGGGAACTGGCCAATTATAGACTTGTCGTGATCAACGGCATTCCTGAAAAATTTCAAAGAAAGATTTTTACTCCGGAACGGATTGAATCTCTGCGCGGCTATGTGAAAAACGGCGGAAATCTTTTCGTGACGGTCAATGTCCCGGCGGAATTCGGAGACCTGCTTCCCGCCGAACTCGGGAAAATGAACCAGCCCGTCCCGGGGATGAAGGCTTCCAGACCGGAAAGCGCGAATTTTTCAATTTTCCCGCCGGAAGTTCCAGTGACGGAAAGATACCGTTCCGCAAAGCTCCGTCCCGGGGCAAAAATTCTTTCCGGAATCAAATCCGGGGACGGCCGGGACGCCGGAATCTTTGCGGCAGTCCACTCCTATGGAAAAGGCCATGTGCTCTGGCTCAACACGGAACATACGCGCACGCAGGGAACGCGCCAGTTCTATAACTGGGCGTACGGCCGGGCTTTCATGATTGCGCTTGCAAACGAATGCGCCGGATTTTCCCTTGACACGAAAACCGGGATCTTCCCGGTTCCGCCCAAGCCGGAACAGAAGGTTCTCGGCTTCCAGAAGATCACGGTCCGCGAGCCGGAAATTGAACTTTTCGATTCAAAGACGGCCGTCAGTGTCAAGGACGGCGCGGCAGTGTTCGGCGACGGATTCCGCGTGGTTCAGAAACCGGACGGAACCCTTGATGTCTATTATCCCGGAACGGACAAAAGTTTCATGACGCTTTCTCTTCCCGAACTCCAGACTTCCGAAAAACAGGCGGTGCTCGATTCCGCCACGTCCGAGGCGGTCGATGTGAAAAAAGGATTCCGGAACGCAAAGATCGTCTGGACTCCGGCCGGAATCGAAGGCGGGAAAACGGCGAAATTCAAATATCGCGGAAATGACGGAACGGAGCTCGTCCGCGAATTCAAAAGCAGCGTGCTGAAGCTGGACGGACGCACCTACCGTTCTCTCGGCGAGCGCATGACCGTTCCGAAATCATCCGTGCTGATTTCCCGGTTCAGTTCCGCGAACCGGCTTCGTATCGGAGGAAATTCTGCGCGCAGGATGTCGGCCTACATGCCGCCGCGCGGATATTCCGACTTTGACATGACAAAAAATTCCGACACGGCGTGGAACGGATTTTTCGGAGACTCCCAGCCGTTCGGATGGGTCGCCTGCGAAAACGGAGTGTTTTCGGAATTCGTGGAGAAGGCGTCCACCGTTTCGGTCCGCTACATTTCCAAAGCAGGGAATCCGGAAATCTCGGCAGGAAACCAGGTCTTCGTCGGACGCCTCCGCGCTCCGGTGACCACGGAATGGTTTCATCACGCATGGTCGGAAGGTCCGGAAAACGGAGTGAACGGCTATCTCGCCATGTGGCAGTTTCAGCGGATGAACCTGCGGAAAAACGCCGGACTCATGGAATATCCGGCGGTTCCCGTCGCAACCTATTCCAACACCTGCACCTCCGCGGAAAAGGCAAAAGCCGCCGAAACGGCCAGAAAACTCGGATTCCGCTTCTTCCATCTCCAGTATTGTCCCACGGCGATCGAATCTCTCAACTCCAAAGCCTGCCTTGCGGATTATGAGCTCTGCCGGAAGAACGGACTCGGCGCCTTTCCGTGGTCGCCCTGCGACTACTGCCAGGGGACGAGCGAAGCCGTCTACGGGGAACATCCGGAGTGGTTCATGCGCGATGAGAGCGGCGCCATCTTCCGGTATTTCGGAAATTTCCCTGTCCTCGACGTGACGAATCCCCATTTCCGGAACTGGTATTTCAATCTGATGAAATCTGTAGTCGCGGCCGGAGTAAAGGCGATTTATCTGGACATGGGCGGCGCGGCAGCAGGCAATGTGAACTTCGCCCCGCCCGAAGCCGGAACCGGCCTGAACTCCCTGATCAAAATCTATGACTTCTTCCACAAAAACGGCGTCAGGGTCAGCATCGAAGGCATGAGCCCCCTCGTGATCGACAGGTACTGGTATCGTCAGCAGCTTTACACCTCCTTCCGCGGACGCGAATTCGCCCTGCTCGGCGCGCAGATCGGAACGAATGGCGGCGACGATCTTGCCATTGACTATTTCCGCGCCGGAATGTACGGCGCCTTCCCGTCGCTTCTTGTGGACGGCTATGCGCAGTCGTTCGAGCGAACCCCGGGAGAAATCGCCATGGTGAAACGTGCGGCAAGGCTCCTGCCGGGATTCTACGAGGCGCTGAACGTTACCGGCATGCCGTTCGTCCGGGAAACTCCGTTCGGAACGGTCTGGACCGGGAAAAACGGAGGAGCCGTCTTCTTCTGGCACGGCGTGAAATCCGCGACGTTCGATCTTCCCGCGGGCTGGACAATCAAAGGCCATTCCGGAAACACGGTTTCCGATATCAGACCCGAAACGATCCTGATCCTCAACAAACCTCAAAAATAAGGAGAACCAACGATGACAAACAATGAACAGTTCCTCCGTCCGCCGGAAAAAAAGCAGAAAACCGGACACAAGTCAGCGATTCGCAAGCCATTCGCCATCAGAATTTTTACACTCATAGAGCTCCTGGTCGTCATTGCGATCATCGCCATTCTGGCGGGAATGCTTCTGCCCGCTCTGAACAGCGCAAGGGAAAAGGCCCGAAACATCAACTGCGTTGCCAACTACAAGCAGGTTGCCAATGCCTTCGTCATGTACACCAACGATTTTGAAGGCTTCCTTCCGGGACCGGCATACGGAAGCCCGTTCAGCATTTCGAAAGTCTACAGCGACCTTTGCAATCCGGCATATCTGCTGGATTCTCTGTATCTTCATCAGGTGAAATTGAAGGGGGCATCTATCGTTGTCAGGCAGAATGTCTGGACCTGTCCCTCCGAGAACAACCTGACGAAATGGGATCGAATGTGCCTGCTCAACAACAATGGTTATGCAGACACAAACTATGCATATATGTTCGGTTATCCCGGCAAGCCGGGGAGTGACGGACTTCCGAAAAAAATCGACTCGATTAAGTTCCCGGTCGGCAGCGCGGCTGTGATTCCACTCTATCAGGAACGGAACTGGAGAAGCCTCTATGGACCAGTTGGTCCGAGATCCGACTGTCCGGACATTCAGCACAGAACCTCCTACAACGTGATATGGGGGGACTTCCATGTCTCCTCGTATCAGTCGAAATTCCCGCTTTATGGCATTCCGCTCACAGCGGACCAGCTGCCAAAGCAGTAATGCCGTTTACAGCGAAGGACAAGGCAATTTCATGATGAAAAAGTGGTTTTCCGCATTGTTCGGCCTGGGATTTGCTTCCGTTTCCTGCCTGGCGGATCCGCAGCAGAGTCCGAAAATGAGGTTCATCAACATCGTTCCGTTCTTTCCGGACCGGATCGATTACATGGCCGAAGAAGCCGTCCGGCTCTATCGGACGGCCGGAATCAATTCCCCAGCATACTGCATGACCCTGCATCCGGAAGGACCAGAGCCCATTGCCAAGGCGCAGTATTATGCGAAGGCCTTTGCCGCATTGAAGAAGAAGCTTGAGGGAACCGGCGTCAGGCCGGGAATTCTGATCCAGGCGGTCATGGGGCACGGCTGGAACGGCCAGATGCTCTGCGGAAAACCGTGGCAGTACACCATCAACATCCATGGCGGGACCACCTACCGGATGTGTCCGCTTGACCCGGGATTCCGCGAATATGTGCGGGAGACCTTCCGGCTTCTGGCACCGCTGCGTCCCGCGTTTTTTCTTACCGACGACGACATCCGGCTGATCAACAACAGTTCTTACGGTCTGGAATGCTTCTGTCCGCTGCACATGGCCGAATTCAACGCGGCAAGCCCGCGGAAGTTCACGGCGGAAGAGCTCAGGACTTATCTTGCGGATGCCCCGGCGGGCGATGAAACGGCGCGGATTTTCGACTCGGTCCGGCGGAAATCCCTGCTGGATCTTGCAAAACTCATCCGTTCCGCCATCGACGAAACGGATGAATCGATTCCGTGCGGCTGCTGCATCGGCGGACGCGAATACATGCTGATGGAAGAGCTCGCAAAGACTTTTGCGGGGAAGAACGAACCGTTCCTGCGGATCCACAACGCGCTGTACCTTGAGGAACGGACGCACGATTTCCCGATCATCATGTACCATACGAACCTGATGCGCAAGGCCGCAGGCAGCATTCCGGTGCTTCTCGACGAGGCCGACACCTGTCCGCACAACCGTTTCAGCAAGTCGGTTTCCGGAATGCACTCCCACATCGTCGGCGGAATCCTGAACGGGCTCAGCGGAGCCAAGCTCTGGCTCACCAACCTGATGGAGCCGGAGGCTGCCGAAAGCGCGGAATACGAGAAGGTTCTTGCGGAACACCGCGGTTTCTACGATACGCTTCTCGGATGCTGTTCCCGGATCGACTGGCTGGGGCCGCGGACGCTGCTTCCGCCGAAGGAACTCGACTGGCGTCCTGCAAAACTTTCCGCCTATTACGACTGGCATGACTGGCAATGGCAGTATATGAACCGGTTCGGCATTCCGGGAAGCTACGGCGAATTCGATCCTTCGCGCATTACACTCCTTACCGGCGACGCCGTCAGGGGAATGTCCGCGGAGGAACTCCGGAAAGTGCTGAGCGGCAAGGTGCTGCTCGACGGGGACGGCGCGTTTGCTGTCCATGAGAAGGGGCTTTCCGGTTTGATCGGCGCGGTTCCGCATAAAAAGGAGTTCCGCTTCTCGTTCGAATATGATCTTGCCATGAAGCGCCCGATGCGTTTCCTGAACGATTTTTCAGCGCCCTCGTTCGAGCTTCTTCCGGGCGCGGTTCCGCTGACGGAACTCAGACTCCGTTCCTTTGCATCGTCGCCGGACTGGCAGTCCGCCGGAACCGGAACGCTGTACTTTGAAAATGCCGCCGGCGGCCGCGTCATCACGACGGCCGTCGCGATGTCAAATATCATCTACAACATGCTTGCCCCGGTCAGGAAACAGTGGCTGCTTTCGCTGTTCGAAAGACTGGATGGAAAACCGATGCCATTCTGCGCAAACGACCAGGATGTCTACATGCGGTACGGAGTTCTCCCCACCGGGGAAAATCTTGCAGCCGTGATCAACCTGAGCTTCGGCCGGCTGGAAGACATCCGCCTGCAAAACACAGGCGCCCGCTCCGTAAAGCGGCTCGACAGGACAGGAAAATGGATCAACCAGAAATTCCGGAAGGAAGACGGCATGCTGATCCTTCCCGTGACTCTGTCCACCTATGAAAACGCTGTCTTCAAACTGACGCCCGGTGCGGACGCTTCAGAATCGAAATAACAGAACCTGTACCACAGAAAGGAAACAACGAAATGTTCAAAGTCGGAATCGTCGGATGCGGCGGAATCGGAATGGCCCATGCGAGAAGCTGGAGCGCGATCCCGGGAGTGAAAATCGAAGCGGTCGCCGATCTCAATGAGGGAAAGGCAAAAGCCGCCGGAGAGTTCTGCAAATGTCCGTATTTCACGGACATGAACCGTCTGCCTGACGGCCTCGACGCTGTCAGCGTGGTGACTCCGCCCGGAGCGCATTATCCCGTCGTGAAGGCCATGCTCGGCCGCGGCTTCAACGTCTTCAGCGAAAAGCCCCTGACCCTTGTGCCCGAACAGGGCGAGGAACTCGACCGGCTCGCGAAAACAAAAAAACTTCAGCTCGGAGTCGGATTCAAATTCCGCTTCGAATCCGTTTTCAATGAAGCAAAGAAACACCTGCCGGAAATCGGAACCCTGCGTTCGATCGTCACGACGAAGCTTCAGGCGTTCAACCCGCGTCCGGAAGGCGCCTGGGTCACGCGCGTCGGCGCCATGTATGAACTTTCCATCCACGACTTCGACCTGCTGAGCTTCATCACCGGACTGTATCCGGAAAAGGTTCTGGCCGCGAAGCTCGAACACCGCCGCGGCTGGGAAAAGGAGGACGGGTTCACCGCCATGGTCGCCTACGGGAAAGGCGTCACGGCGATGCTCCAGGGAATGTACTGCGACAGCACCACCTTCTGCTTCCGCGACCTCACGATCACTCTGCTCGGCGAAAAGGGGTATCTGCGCATCGAGCGGCCAGACCGGATCGTCCTCCACACGGACGAATTCCGCGTGATCGAGGTCAAGCCGTACGAAAAGAGCGCGTTCGTCCTGGAACTGGAGCATTTCATGAGCGCCGTTCAGGGGAAATGCGCGAACACGCTCCGCGCTTCCGACGCCGTCGCCATGACGAAACTCATTGAGGAGATCCGTTCCGCCGGAGAAAAATGACCTGACATTCCCGTTTGACCGAAAGGCCGGAGAGCAGGCGCCGATGCCGAACTTTCCGGCCTTTTTCTTGTGGCGGTGTACGAAACGTTGACTGTGTTTTCTGGGATTCGGGAGTCCATGGGGAAAACGGAGGTTTGCCCCCTGGTCGACAGGCGTCGACAAAAAAACGGGCGCAAAAAATTGATTTTTTTGCGCAGGGTGCAGGGCTCTTTGAGTCCTGCCGAG
>CAZHPP010000090.1:0-10611 GCA_964534535.1 uncultured Victivallales bacterium
CCAATGGGCTGCTCGCCCCTTGGAAATGCGCAGACCAGAACCATTTTTTTTAGTGCGGAACTTGAAAAATACAATCTTGAAAAGCTGCCGAAGGGTGATACTGTAACTGGCATGGAGGTCCTCTGAAATGATTGATTTTGTTGAACTGAAAACAGCCGATGAACTGAAGATCGTGCGCGATATTGCAGCGGATATCTGGCCCAAGACCTTCCGGTCCATTCTTTCCGCAGAACAGATTCTCTATATGATGAAGATGATGTATTCCCCCGAAGTCATGGAAAAGGAACTGGCCGCCGGATTCCATTTCGAGGCAGTGCGCTCGGAAGGGCGCTTCATCGGTTATCTTTCCTGTTCTCCCTGTGCGGAAAAGTCCGGCACCCTCAAACTTCACAAAGTGTATCTGCTGGAGGAGTTCCACGGAAAAGGGATCGGCACGCAGATGCTGATTCACGCGGAGGAACAGGCGCGGCGGCTCGGATTCCGCACGCTGCGGCTGAACGTGAACAAACACAATGAGCGCGCAAAACGGGCATACCTGAGAAACGGATTCCGGACTGTCGAGTCTGTGAAAAACGATATCGGCGGCGGCTTCTTCATGGATGATTTCGTCATGGAAAAGGAACTTTCCGGCACGGCCGGACAGGGAGTCCCGGCAAGATGACGGAAGCGGGAATGGAGATGGACTTCCGGGGATTCTGTGAATTCTCTCTTCCCGTGCCGGCGGGCCCCCGCCGCAGACTGTTTGAAAATCTTCTGGTCGTTGAGCTTGGCAGCACGAATTCCCGCATGCTGATCAACGGGAAGCGCTGCATTCTCATGCGGACTCTGGGGCTGAAGCCGTCAGCCGTTGAAAACCGCCCTGCGGTCTTCGGAACGGCATTCCATGATTTCCCCATATCGGGCGCCGTCTGCAGGCCGATTCGGAAAGGCCGGACGGAGGATATGGAGTTTCTCTGTGCATTTCTGAAAAATCTGTCTGACATGGCCATGGTGCGTCTTGGCTTTTTCAGAAGATTCCTGACTGTCCGTCTGATTCTGGTCCTGCCGGAACCCATGCCGGATGACGAAAAAGCCATGCTGATCCGTTTTGCGGAAACATGCGGTGCGGACAAGATGTAACCTGAATTCCGGGAGAGAGAACATGCCCGGATCAACGACCGAGGTCTGAACCCTTCATGTTCTTTTTGATGCCGGAGAGAACCGGATTCATGGCCTGGAACAGACTGTCAGCCAGACAGCGGGAGCCGGAATCGTTCGGATGAAGTCCATCCGGCGAAAACAGCTCTTTTCTGTGCGGCACAGAATCGACTCCTCCGGTGAAATGGAAGCAGGGAGTTTCCGGACAGGACCGGCGGATCAGTTTTTCAAGGTCGTGAAAGCTTCCGGCCTGAGATGTCTTTTCACAGTCGATTCTCCAGATCGGCAGTACGACGAAGATCGGAATTCGAGGGAACAATCCGGCCAGTTCCCGGAAAAAGAGCCTGGAATTGTTGACGAGTTCTTCCCCTGTGCTGCATTCCCAGTCATTGGTTCCATAGGCCGCAATGATGCAGTCCGGAGCGGGATTCCCGCAGTTTTTCAGCAGTTCCGGGTTGAAACAGTCGCCGCCGACCGCCTGGTTGACAAGTTCCAGATTGAAGGCATCGGCGATCCTTTCGGCATAATCCAGCGAGGGATGCCGCGCATCATATCCCTGCGTGATGGAATCTCCGAAGCACAGCATCCGCCCGGGTCTTTTGACCGGACGCAGAATTTTCCCGCCGTCAAGAGCCGCGGATTTCAGGACGGCGCATGCAAGGTTCGGGAAGGAAACGCAGAAACGGTGCATTTTCCGATCTGTCCGGAGCACCAGGGTCGTTTCCGGTTTCTCGTGCAGGGATTCGCTGCCCTGGTGGAGGCACGGCTTTCCGTCCATTGCCGCATCGAAGTAATACCATTCTCTTGACGAGCCTTCCGACAGATGGAATTCCAGTTCGACGGAGTCTGCATCAGTTTCAAATTCCATTCGGATTCCGGCCGAGGCCTGGAATTTCTGATCGGCGAACCGTACGGAAGAAAGTGCGGGGCGCTGACTTTCCATGAAACGGCAGAAATGTATTCCGTCCGATTCTTCACAAATCTGCATGGTTCCCGAGGAAACCTGCTTTATTTCATCAAAAGATGGATGGCATTTCATGCTTGCTTCCTCTGCGCTCCTGCAAAAATTGCCGGAGCTGGTTGATAAAACCGGGATTTCCCCGGTTGTTCATTGTGTCTGGATTTGTTCATCCTGAGCGGAACAGAAATTACAATAGCATTGTTTCAGCCGTTTTTCAATTCTGTCGATCTCCTGTGGATGCCTTCAGCGGTTGAAAACTCGCGCCGAAGATGTAAATTATATGGTTTGCAACAAACTCACAACCACGGAAGAATGCGCCATGCTGTATTTCACCAGCACCAGAAAAAACCGGAAACTCAACTCCGCCGAAGCCATCGCAAAAGGAATTTCCGACGACGGCGGGCTCTTTGTCCCCTCGGAATTCCCGCAGATCAGCGCGGAGCAGATCGCGGACCTCTCGAAAAAATCCTATTCCGTCCGGGCCTCGGAGATTCTTGCGGAACTCCTGACCGGATTCACGGGGAAGGAAATCGCCTCCTGCGTGAAAAAAGCCTACACCGGCACGTTTGAAAACAATCAGCCCGCTCCGCTCGCGGAGCTCGAACCCGGCGTGAACATGCTCGAACTCTGGCACGGTCCCACCTGCGCGTTCAAGGACATGGCGCTCCAGCTTCTGCCGCATCTGCTGACGGTCGCCGCGGGCAAGACCGCTCCCGGCCGCACCATCGTGATCCTCGTGGCCACCTCCGGAGACACCGGCAAGGCCGCGCTCGAAGGCTTTGCGGACGTCCCCGGCACGAAGATCATCGTCTTTTACCCGCGCGACGGCGTGAGCGCCATGCAGAAGCTCCAGATGACTTCCCAGGCCGGAAACAACGTGGCCGTCTGCGGAATCGAAGGCAATTTCGACGACGCCCAGACCGGAGTGAAGGCCATCTTCGCCGACTCCGCCATGCACAGATTCCTCGAAGAGCGGAACATGGAATTCTCCTCCGCGAACTCGATCAACTTCGGCCGGCTCGCGCCGCAGATCGTCTATTATTTTTCCGCCTACTGCGACCTGGTCGGAAACGGCAGGATCGAAAACGGCGAAAAAATCAATATCACGGTCCCGACGGGGAATTTCGGCAACATTCTCGCCGCGTATTACGCAAAGCGCATGGGGCTTCCCGTGGCGCGCTTCGTCTGCGCCTCCAACCGCAACAACATTCTCACGGACTTCCTCCGCACGGGAGTCTACGACCGCAACCGCAGCTTCTATACCACGACCAGCCCCTCGATGGACATTTTGATCTCCTCGAACCTGGAGCGGCTGCTGTATCATCTTTACGGCGACAGGCCGGAACCCGTCGCGGCGCTGATGGAATCGCTCAAAAAGACGGGAAAGTACACTGTTGCGCCCGAAGTCTTTGAAAAGCTCCGGAGCGAATTTTCCGGCGGATTCTGCGACGACGCTGCTACGGCGGAAACGATCGGTTCCACCTTCCGGGAGCATCATTACCTCTGCGACACGCATACGGCGGTGGCGCTGAACGTCTATCGGCAGTATGGGAAGGAGACGCTCGACCGCACGCCGTGCGTGATTGCCTCGACCGCGTCGCCCTTCAAGTTCGCCCCGGCGGTGCTGCCAGCGGTGTTTTCCGGAGCAGTTCCGGAGGACGGCTTCGCCCGGATGGAAAAACTTGCCGAGGTCACGGGGACCCGGATTCCGGCGCCGCTGGCGGCACTGAAGTCGCGTGCCGTCCTGCACGGGGATACCGTCCCGAAGGACGGGATGTCCGGATTCATCCGCGGATTTCTTTCGCGCAAAGGCTGATTTTTCCGGGATTGTTTCGGGTTCCGGTTTGACTTTTCCGCCGGACGCGTTATGTTTTCCGGAACGGAAAGAGTCAATCAATGGCATCGGTGAACATTCATGGTCTGGAACGGCTGCCCGCATATCTTCGCGAACTGAAGCGTCTGCGGGAGGCGGGCACGGCGCGTGTTTCCAGTTCGGCGCTGGGCCGGTGCGCCGGAGTCGATCCGCTTGTGGCGCGCAAGGACCTGGAAATGACGGGAGCCTCCGGCAAGACCGGCGTGGGGTATCCTGTTCCCGAACTGATCGGGGCCATTGAAAAATTTCTGGGCTGGGAAAGTGCGCCGAAGGTGTTCCTTGTGGGGACGAACGGTCTGGTCCAGGCGGTCGCGGCGAATCCGGCCCTGTTCGGATTCCAGATCGCGGCGGCCTTCGAGCAGAAGCCGGCCTCCACGCTGTTCCGCGGGATTCCGCTTTACCCTGTTTCGGAACTGAGCTGGCGCGCTTCCGCGATGAACGTGAAGATCGCCGTGCTCGGCGTGCCCGATTCCGAAGCGGAAAAGACCGCCGAATATCTGGCCGTTTCCGGAATCCAGGCGATCTGGAATTTCACCAATGTTTTTCCGTCCCTCCGCGGCTGCGTGCTCTGTGTGAATGTGAATCTGCCGGGGGGATTCGCCGTGCTTACTCATAAACTTGCGGAAAAGATCAGGCGGCAGGAGTTGTCCTGAAGCGCTTTTTTTGAAAGGGCTGTTTCATGAATCAGACGAATCCGGTTTATACCGTTGAGGCGGAGTGCCAGGACTGCTACAAATGCGTGCGGCACTGTCCCGTGAAGGCGATCCGTGTGCGGGACGGCCATGCCCAGGTCATTCCCGAAATGTGCGTGGCCTGCGGAAAATGCGTGGAAGTCTGCCCCGTCAAGGCGAAGCAGGTCCGGAACGATCTGGCCCGGCTGAAGGTCATGCTGACGGAAAAGATTCCGGTCTATGCGTCGCTCGCGCCGTCCTGGGTGAGCGAATTCGCGGATCTTCCGGCCGGACGCATGATCTCGGCGCTCCGGAAGGCCGGTTTCACCGGAGTGAGCGAAACGGCCATCGGCGCGGAACTCGTTTCGGCCAAGGTCGCCGCGGGACTCGACAAAAGCAAGGGCGGGCTTCTGCTCTCCTCGGCGTGTCCGACCGCGGTCGACTTCATCCGGCGCTACATTCCGAACCTTGCGCCGAACATCACGGACGTCGGTTCGCCGCTGATGTCCCACTGCCGGTTTCTGCGGGACACGTTCGGCAATGAGATCCGCGTGGTGTTCATCGGGCCGTGCATTGCCAAGAAGAACGAGGCCGACCGCAATCCGGACCTCCTGAATCTTGCCATCACCTATCCCGAACTGAAGCAGCTGTTCCGCGAGCAGGGAATCGATCCCGCCGAAATGACGCCTTCCGCGGACGACCGGTTCGTTCCGCGCACCGCAAACGAGGGCGCGCGCTATCCCGTCGAAGGCGGCATGAACGATACGATCAAGTTCCGCTCCGGAAACAAAAAGGTGCTTTATACGACCGTGACCGGACTCAACAACATCCGCGCGTCGCTCCAGGGGATTGAGAATCTTCCGCCGGATGAACTGGTGTTCGTGGAGCTTCTGGCGTGTCCGGGCGGCTGCGTGCACGGGCCCTGCGCCGAGCACAAGTCCCCGATCCTGATGGAGCGTCTGCGCGTGCTTGAGAAATCGGTGTTCCCGGAAAAGCCCGCCGAGGCCGCGACCCCGGGTTCGATCGAGCATCCGTTCCCGGCCGACGCCGTCAGCGAGCAGGAACCGGCCGCCGGAGAAATCATCGCAGCACTCCGAAGCATCGGCAAGACCAAGCCTGAGGACGAGCTCAACTGCGACGGCTGCGGCTACAATACCTGCCGCAATTTCGCCAGAGCCCTGATCTCCGGCCATGCCGAACCCTCCATGTGCGTTTCGTATCTCCGCAAGCAGGCCCAGAAGAAGGCCAACGCTCTTCTGCGGAGCATCCCCTCCGGCGTGGTGATTGCGGACAAGAACCTGAACATCATCGAATGCAACCGTAGCTTTGCGGAGCTTTTCGGTGCGGACACGGTCAATCTTTTCGAGGCATGCCCGGGGCTTGCCGGAGCCGATCTCCGCCGGATCGTTCCGTTTGCGAACCTCTTCGAGTCCGCGCTCGGGAGCGGCCAGGATGTCCGCCGCGACTCCTTCAAATACGGCAAGCGGCTTTACAGCATCAACATCTTCATCATCGAACCGGCCGAAACGGTCGGCGGCGTGATCTACGACGTGACGGAAACCGAATTCCGCCGCGAACAGATCGCCGAACGCGCCAAGCGCGTGATCGAAAACAACATCGCCACCGTCCAGGAGATCGCCAGCAAGCTCGGCGAACAGATGGCCGACACCGAACTGCTGCTCCGCTCGATCGCCGACGACTACGCCGACGAAAACACGCTTCTCGGCGAGACTCCGGAGAAGAAAGAATGAACGCTGGCGGACTCTTCATCGACTCCGGTTCCAGCCAGTGCTGCCACCACGGAGAAAAGGCGTGCGGCGATACGATCGTGTTCCGGCGGATTCCCGCCGAAGAGCGGCTGATCGCCGTGCTCGCCGACGGCCTCGGCCACGGAATCAAGGCCGAGATCCTTTCCCGCATGACCGCCACCATGGCGCTCAAATTCTCCGCCGCCGACACTGAAATCGTGCATTCCGCCGAAATCATCATGGATTCCCTGCCGGTCTGCCAGGTGCGCAAGATCAGCTATTCCACCTTCACGATCGTGGATACGCGCCTCGGCGGACTCACCCGCGTGGTCGAGATGGGGAACCCCTCCTTCCTCCTGGTCCATGACGGCCGGGTCGTCCCCGACGAGGGAACCAAGCTCGCCTCCCCGAAATACGAGGACCGCACCATGATTTCGCACTCGTTCCGCGCCGTGCCGGGCGACCGCGTGATCTTCTGTTCGGACGGCGTGACGCAGGCCGGGCTCGGCTCGCCGTATTTCCCGCTCGGGTGGGGGTCTGACGGGCTCACGGAATATGTGCTTGCGCGCATCGCCGCCGCGCCGGATATCTCCGCCCAGGAACTTTCCGAACTCGTCCTGCGGGAAGCCGTGGCGCACGAACCGGGGCTTCAGCCCAAGGACGACATCACCGCGGCCTGCCTTTATTTCCGGCGGCCCCGGCGCATGCTGCTCTTCACCGGCCCGCCGATCGACCCCGCCCGCGACGCCGAATGCGCCCGCCATTTCCAGGAATTCGAAGGCGACAAGGTCGTTTCCGGCGGAACCACCTGCAAGATCATTTCCCGCGAACTCCATGTGCCTGTCACGGACGACCTGGAGTCCTTCCACGGCGACCTTCCGCCGAAGGGAATCATGCAGGGCGCAACCCTTGTCACGGAAGGAATCCTCACGCTCACGCGCACCGCGAAATACCTCGAAAACGGAGTCACGGGAAAGATCGACCCCGCGGGCGAACTCGCCGAAATCCTCCGCCGCAACGACATCATCGAGTTCCTCGTCGGAACCAAGATCAACGAGGCCCATCAGGACCCCACCCTTCCGGCCGACCTCGAACTCCGCAGGAACATCGTCAAGCGGATCGCCGAAATCCTCCGCGAGAAATACATGAAGGACGTCACCATCAACTTTGTCTGAGGCCGCATGAAAATCATCCACACATCCGACTGGCATATCGGCGCGTGCTCCGGGGCGTTCCGGCGCTTCGACGAATTCCGGGCGTTCTTCCGGTTCCTGCTGGAAACCGTCCGCAAGACTGCCGCGGATGCGCTTGTCGTTTCCGGCGACGTGTTCAACGACGGCACGCCCGGTGTCCAGGCGCAGGAACTCTATTATGATTTTCTTGCCGAGCTCCCGGATACCTCCTGCCGCAGCGTGGTGATCGCGGCGGGAAACCACGATTCCGCCGCGTTCCTGGAAGCGCCCGCGGGACTTCTGAAGCGGCTGAACTGCCGGATCTTCGGAACGTATTCGCCTGAATCGGAGTGCGTGTTTCCGCTGAAGGATTCGGAAGGAAAGACGGGCGCGGTTGTCTGCGCGATCCCGTATCTCCGCTCACGGGACGTGCTTGACTTTGTGCCGGGCGAGTCCTCCGCCGAACTCAATTCCCGCATGGTGAAGGCGGTCAGGGACTGCTATTCCAAAGCGGCGGAACAGGCGGAAAAGCTCCGCGCCGCATCCGGCGGAAATATCCCCGTGATCGCCATGGGGCATCTCTTTGCCGCCGGTGGAAAAAAGTTCGAGGGCGACGGCACCGAAGACCTCTGCGTGGGAACTCTCTTCCAGGTCGGCGCGGACTGCTTCCCGGAAACGTTCGACTATGTTGCGCTGGGACATCTCCATTCGCCGCAGACCGTGGCGGGGGAAAACCGGATCCGGTACAGCGGTTCGCCGCTCGTCATGTCCGTTGCGGAACCGGCCGGGCCGAAGCAGGTGATCCTGGTCGAATTTCACGGGCGCACGCCGGAAATCACGCCGATCCCCGTCCCGTGTTCCGTTCCGCAGAAGCTGTTCCGCGGGACTCTTGCGGAATCCTCCGCATTTCTGCGGAGCGTGCTGGAACGGAAGGAGCGGATCCGGATTCAATTCGAATGTACCGACGGTTCGTCCGCCGATTTCGCCCGCGAACTTTATGCGCCTGCCTCCGGTTCCTGCGCGGAAATCCTTGCCGTGCGTGCGCTCCGCAGCGCGGCCGCGCTTTCCGGCGAAGACGATCCCAGACCCCTTTCCGAACTGAAGGAGACCGAAGTCTTCGACCGTCTCCTTGAACTGCGCGGGGTTCCGGAGGAGGAACGTCCGGCGCTCCGGGACGCGTTCCGGGGCATTCTTCAATCCGTGCGCGAATCCGGTTCCGCCGCGGCCGGAAAGGAGCAGGCGCAGTGAGAATCCGGGTCCTTCATTTCCAGAATGTCAATTCGCTGGAAGGCGAATGGAAGATCGACTTCACGGCGCCTGAATATTCCGCCGCAGGAATCTTTGCGATTGCCGGGCCGACCGGGTCGGGAAAGAGCACGATCTTTGACTGCGTGACGCTTGCGCTTTACGGACGCACCCCGCGCGCCTCCGTCGTCAGCAAAACCGTCGACGACGTGATGACCGTCGGAACGATGTCCAGTTTTTCCGAGCTCGAATTCGAGGCGCACGGCCGGGTCTACTGTTCCCGCTGGGAACACAAGCGCACGAAGCGCTCGAAGGAGCCGTTCGCCCAGCCCGTCATGAATCTTGCCGACGTTTCCGCCGGAGTCCAGATTGCCTCCGGGCTCAAGGAGACCCATGCGAAAATTCTCGAGCTTGCCGGAATGGATTTTGAACAGTTCACTCGTTCCGCCATGCTCTCCCAGGGGAATTTTGACGCCTTCCTCAAGGCCAAGGTCAACGAGCGTTCCGCCATCCTTGAAAAGATTACCGGCACTCAGATTTACCGCGACCTTTCCCGCGCCGTGTTCGCCCGCGCCGCCTCGGAAAATGAAAAATTTGCGCTTCTTCAGGCCGCTTCCGACGGGATTCCCGTCCTGACGGAGGAGGAGACGAAAATTCTGCAGAGTCAGGCGGACGCCTTTTCCGCCGCGTCCAGGACGCTCACGGAGGAAAAGCAGTCGGCGGAAGCGTTCCTTTCCGCGATCGATTCCGCCGCCGCGCTCCGGAAGGAGCTTGCCGCCCTCGCGGCGGAGTCCGCCGCCCTTGCAGCTGAGGCGCTCCGGGACGAACCGCTGAAGCTCAGACTCGAACGCGCCGCGAAAGCCGAGACCCTCTCCGGGCCGTCCGCCGCCCTCGCCGAAATGCGCCGCCGCAGGAATTCCGACTCGCTCCGGATTGCGGAACTCGAAAAAACTCTGCCTCTCCTCGGCAAAAGACTTGAAACCCTTTCCGGAACTCTTTCCGAAGCGGTCCGCCGGTTCGAAGCCGCGGACCGTGCGGCCGCGGAAGGCGCCGTTCCCGCCGCGCGCGCTGCCGAACTTGACCGCACCGTCGCGGAAAAATCCAAAACGGCCAAAGGCCTTCAAGAGAAGGCGGACGGTCTTTCCGGACGGCTTGAAAAGGATTCTGTTCAGTTCCAGACCATTCTTTCCGGACTGGAAGCGCTGCGCCGCAAGGCGGATTCGAACGCGGAATATCTCAAGACCCATGCCGCCGATGCGGAACTGGAGTCCGTGCTCGCAAAGGCCGGAGCCGCCCTCGAAGCGTTTGACCGGGCGCGTCAGTCCGCCGCCGATGCGGAAAAACTCCGCGATGAAGCAGTTGCTTCCCTCGAAAAGGCAAAAAAGAGTTCGGCGGAGACGGCGCGGAATCTGGAAAAGGCCTCGGAAGCGTCCGCCGCGGCGGAAAAGGTTTCCGGAGACAAAGAGGCCGAACTGGAAAAACTTCTCGGCGGAAGGGAACTCCGCGAATACCGTTCCGACCTCGAACACGGCCGCACGGAAGAGTCCCTGCGCCGGACGATCGCCAGTCTGGAGCAGCACCGGAAGGAACTGGAGGACGGCAAGCCGTGTCCGCTGTGCGGCGCCACGGTCCACCCGTATGCCCCCGGCAATGTTCCCGAGCTTTCGGAATGCGAAAAATCCAACCGTGAACTGGAGAAAAAGATCAGAGCCGCCGAACGTCTGGAGAAGGAGATTTCCGAGCTCGAAAAAAAGCTTGCCGGACTTCGTTCCTCCGCGTCCGCGGCCGGAACCGCGCATGCCGT